>JADGFG010000112.1 GCA_016743995.1 Kangiellaceae bacterium
GAATTCGCAGTCGACAGATTCTAAAGAAAATATGAACTTCAATAAGTGATTGCTACCAATGGGGATACAGTACTGAGTTTCAATTCCAGATTCAGGTTCGAACACATGGTAATAAATAGCATTTTTGGAGCTTAACTCTAATAACTGCTCCGTTTTTGTCGGGTACTGCCATAGATTACCTTCATGGCTTTGCCCCCTAGACTGTTTTTCCAGTATTCCAATTGTTTTTTTATTTCTTTCTCCCCAGTCAGCTTCAATCTCACTTAAAAGCCATTTTTTCAAGTGATTCGAATAAAAAAAAGTTGCATTGGTACCTGATAAATCAATTTTTTCAAATATGATATCCACTTTAACATAACCAAATCTACGCCCTTTTTTACCGTAAAGTCTCCAACCATTTTTATGGATTTTTAATCCACTATTATTGCTACCCGTCCATGGTTCCAGCTCCTCAGCGTTTGTAATATCAAATTCAAACCGCTGAATATGACCCGACATTATTGCTGTTTGAGGAGGGGCGGGAAAAGTTAACATTGTCCCCGACAAATCGACAGTGTATTCTTTCGCTGACCTTAGATTCGGCCCTTTCAACTGAAGGTCGTCACCGATAAAACGTTTAAAGAAATTCATGGTTATCGTCCTAAACTCTTAACTATAGCTGCAAAGGTTTTAAGTTTACCACCGGAGTGCTTTTTAAAAGCGGCATTCATTTCCGAACGAGTGGCATAGGGCTTTAAGTGCGGATTAAGATTTGGATCAGCAATTTTTTCCATCGCCGTGTTACGGAGGCTTTGTGTAGCGAATTGTACATCATTGGCTTTAACAAAGGCTTTAGCACCGACAAAAGCGGCACCAGCAACTGCTGCAGTCATCATTAAAGGAGATCCTCCAAAACCAGCCAGATTGCCAGCGGCAAAACCAGCACCGGCATTTTTCAACAAGTCTGAAACCCCCGCAGCGCCCAAAACTTTTCCACGTACATCATTTTTGGCTTTACCGGCATCATCCTGCATTAAACCACCTTTATCAGCAAAGTTACGAAATTTAGAAACTTCTTTACCAACCACTTTATTCGTTCGGTTACCAGAATGAGACCAGTCATCCTCCTGATAGACCATAACATCATCATGCAGATTCATTTTTGATTGACGCATTAAAGGCAGAATTTTAGTCATATCTTCAGAAGGCGCAGCAAATAAAAAGGTATGGCCGCTCATATCTCTTCCCTGAAGCCGCTTGATTGCCTGATGAAAAATTTTCGCACCATCGCCATGCACCACCCACTTCATTTTTTTTCCGCTTTGTTGTGTTTTTATCATAGCCTGGCTGAGTAAATTAGCGGTAAAGCTTTTCCCCTGCGCCTTACTCGCTGGCGTTGTCCATTCTTTTCCCTCATCATATAGCGCTGGCGGATTATAAAGCAAGCTATAACCTTCTGCTCGAAGATTACCAGGCCACTTGCTAGTATCAACATAGGCTCTTTCTAACATTTCAGGCATTATATCACTTGCAGCCATTTTCATATTTTCTGTCAGCCCGTTAATTGCCGCATAACTGGAATTAACAATTTCTTCTGGTTTTGTAGATTCGACAACCCAAAGACCTTTATTCTTTTTCACATCATAAAATCCCGGCTGTTGCCCTGCAATTCCGGATCGCTTCAAACTGGTAATATAAACACCAGGTCGGTGATCTTTACTACCTGTCATTGATGCAACTTTATAGCCAATCTGAAGGTCATGAATGGTTGAAAAATGTTCAAATACCGATTTTACATTACTATAAGACTGCATACCGCCTGCTGTGGCGCAGAGTTGCTCCATTCGAATCAAAAATAGATTATGCCTGTCTTTTGATACAATTTTAAGAAAATCTTCCGTTAATCTGGCGTCGATAAAGACACAGCGACCAGCACGACCATCTGTTTTATCACTCAATAAAATAAAATTCTTTTTATCGGTGCCTATTAATTTGCTAAATCCGGCAAGTTTTGCCTTTTGTTTGGCCTGATGATAGTTATTCAAGTATTGCTCCTTGTTGTTATTTCAACTAAAAAAATCGTTCGATTTTAGTCATTCTATAAACCACTTTTAGCAAAAGCAATAACCCTGACTGGTTATATTTTATCGTTTATGACCCAGTTCCTCTTTATTGCTGACATTGAATGTCATAAAACAGGCCACCATATACCGGACACACGAGGGCGATCTAATCAAGGTTTGCCCTTTATACCTGCCCCCGTACAGCAGTGTTTAAACTGGTCAACCAGATGAATGTGAAGACAGGCTATTTTTATTATAAATAGTGAATAAATAGAAGATAAATTTTGATTAATTTCCTGATTTACTCTCAGGTTGGCTGTCATTTAGTGGGCCGGGCCTTTTCACATTCATTGGCTCGGTTCATTTATTAAACTCCGGGCTTAAGAGAGCGCTCGCCTGAATGTCAATTTCCCTTACAAACACTTATACCCTTTAAAATACCGATACCTGGCCCCTCGCTCAATCAGAGTGCGCTGCAAACGCGGATAAATCCATTTCTTTTTGTTAGTGAAACAAATTTCATCTAATGCTGTTCGCCTGTCGATTCCCTGTTTATCTTCAAGAATCACTGGAGTGCCAGATCGCCGTTACCAGAGGGGTCATACCGTTACTATCTTGTTCATTAATATCAAGACTATTATCTTATTGAAGTTGTTTTAGTGCGAGTTCAGTGTGAACATTTTTAATTAACGTTATCAACTGCTAAAGACCTATAGATTGGTTGGTAGAAGTAGACGATTCAACGTGTGTAAACTGTGCAGAAGTGTCTGGCGTTAACAATACCAGAACAATAGTGATTAACAGAACATTTAATGAGTCACAAAAAGGAGATCTTATATTAAGCTTGCCACAAAATCTGTAAAGTGATCCCTCTATTTTAAACCGGGCTACCTGTTCAAGTAATCAGTAGTAAAATATGCGATTGATAATAACCATGAAAAAAAATGCTAACCCAGCTTAATGTTTTGTTTGTATTATTCCTCCAATGACTGAAGGCTGTTCAGTGATAACCGGCTGATCATTCAAGGTAAAATCTATAAGATTAACATCATTAATTGTAGGAAGGATAATATCCTTTGCGACATTCAAGGTTAATGAGTCTTCACCCTGAGTACAGGCTGACAATTCCAGAGAACGCATTCTTTTTTCTAACTCTACCGCTTTGGTTACATAGCGTCCTTTTTTATTAGTTAGTAAAGTACCATCTTTCAATGAAAAACGATTTTCAGACTGCTGACTGTCTTCTCCTTTCTCCAAAGTTAATTAATGAGTTATATACCCATTGCTTTGAATACCGCAAAAGCTCGCTTCTGAAACGGCTGAAAATAAAGATGGCTGGTTTTAATCGCTCCACCCATGCAGATAACAACGGCCCTCTCTTCTGGTGGCAATAAAAAAGCCCGCAGTAGCGGGCTCAAATAAAACGATCGTTAAATAACGGTTACGAACTCTCTCGCTCTCGCTCTAGCTTTTTCTCCAGGTAATGGATATTTGTTCCACCCTTTTGAAAGTTCTCATCGGCCATAATTCTGCGTTGTAATTCGATATTGGTTTTGATTCCATCAATAATCACTTCATCCAGTGCCATTTGCATACGTGCCATTGCAACTTCTCTGGTTTCACCGTAAGTAATCAGCTTACCAATCATTGAGTCGTAATAAGGGGGGACTTTGTAACCTGAATAAATATGAGAATCCCAACGAACCCCCGGACCACCTGGTGCATGATAACGAGTAATCGTTCCTGGTGAAGGGATAAAGGTATTCGGATCTTCAGCATTAATACGACATTCAATTGAATGTCCTCGTAACTCAATATCGGATTGCTTAAATGAGAGAGGTTGTCCCTCTGCTACACGTAGCTGCTCTTTGATAATATCAACGCCACTGACCAGCTCTGAAACAGGATGCTCTACCTGAACACGCGTATTCATCTCTATAAAATAAAACTCTCCTTTTTCATAGAGAAACTCAAAAGTCCCTGCACCGCGATAACCGATCTCTTTACAAGCCTGAACACAGCGCTCGCCAATAAAGCGACGCTTTTCTTCAGTAATTCCTGGAGCAGGCGCTTCTTCAACCACTTTCTGGTGTCGGCGCTGCATAGAACAATCTCGTTCTCCGAGGTAAATTGCGTTTCCATGTTTATCTGCCAGTATCTGAATTTCTACATGACGAGGTGTTTCGAGAAATTTCTCCATATACACCATGTCATTGTTAAAAGCTGATTTTGCTTCTGCTTTAGTCAGTGCGATAGATTCAATCAGGTCTTCTTCTTTATGAACAACCCGCATACCACGGCCACCGCCACCGCCAGAAGCTTTAATAATGACCGGGTAAGCAATACGTTTTGCAACGATAAGGTTCTGGCTTTCATCATCACCCAGAGGACCATCAGAACCCGGTACACAAGGTACACCTGCTCTTTTCATTGAGGCAATTGCAGAGACTTTGTCCCCCATTAAACGGATGCTTTCAGCCGATGGGCCAATAAAAGCAAAACCGCTACGCTCAACCTGCTCGGCAAAATCAGCATTTTCAGCCAGAAATCCATATCCTGGGTGAACAGCTACCGCATCAGTCACTTCGGCGGCAGAAATAATAGCTGGAATATTCAGGTAACTTTCCATTGGAGAAGCAGGCCCAATACAAACAGACTCATCGGCCAGTTTCACGTGCATTAAATTTTCATCCGCTGTGGAGTGAACGGCAACAGTTTTTATACCCAGCTCACGACACGCTCTTAAAATTCGCAGAGCAATTTCTCCGCGGTTCGCTATTACAACTTTATCAAGCATTTTTTTGTCCAGAAATAGAGTTTTGTTCGACGAAATTATCGATCAAATATTCATCAGAACCCCGGCGTCAACTTTAAAATCTTGCGATTCAAAGCAACACCAGCCATAGCTATCATTATTCAATAATAAATAATGGCTCATCAAATTCAACAGGCTCGCCATCATCAATTAATATTGCTTTAATTGTACCGGATGAATCGGCTTCTATCTGATTCATCATTTTCATTGCTTCAACAATACATAATGTATCGCCAACCTTAATCTTATCACCCACTTCTGCAAACGGTTTTGCGCCTGGAGAAGAAGCACGATAAAAAGTACCCACCATAGGTGATTTTACCTGATGACCAGAAACCTCTGGTGCAGCTACTGCTTCAACGGCAGCTGTTGAGACTGCTGCAGGTGGTGGCGCTGCTTGTGGTGCCGCACTGTATTGAATTGGCGCAATCGCAGGTTGAACTGCTGCTCGACTAATACGAACAGACTCTTCACCTTCTTTTATTTCAATTTCGGCAACACCGGACTCTTCTAATAATTCGATTAATTTTTTTACTTTTCGAATATCCATAATAACGACACCTTGAACAATGTTTAAAATCAGGTAATTAAACAGACGCAGCGATAAATAAAGCTACTATCTGATTAATTGGCTAAATGTTTAATCGCCGCATCAGCAGCCATTAAGTAACTATCCACCCCAAAACCGGCAATAACACCGACAGCCAGATCAGAAAAGTAAGAATGTTTTCTGAACGCTTCTCTTGAATGAGGGTTAGACAGATGTATTTCAATAAAGGGAATGGCTACCGCTGCCAGCGCATCTCTAATTGCAACACTTGTATGGGTAAATGCTGCGGGATTAATAATAATAAAATCAACCCCTTTTAATACGGCAGATTGAATGGTGTCAACAATCTCATGCTCTGCATTAGATTGAACGGATACGCCTTCAATACCTGCAACCTTCAACCGGGCAAGCACTTTCTCTTCTATCTGAGGTAGCGTTAATGCGCCATAAATTTCTGGCTCACGCGTCCCCAGCATATTTAAATTTGGACCATTTATAATTAAGACTGTCATCAGCAGTATTAACCCAGCTCAGTTATGTAAATTAAATCTAGTGTTATGTAAATCTGAATTGATGCCGTCTGATCGTTAAACCAGACCAGATTAAGCTTTCTGAGTCTAAAGTACGCTAATTTCCATAAACTCGCAAGAAATTTTGAAATTAACTCAATAAAGCAAGAGCTGCCTCACAAAAATACGATTATAGCCTTTTTTTAGACGTTAGCCACATTAAAGTAATATTTAGCAAGCTTATTGCTGAATTTAATAACTAACCTCAACTCGGAATAAGGACAATCAGAGAATATGATTGATATTAATGAGTTATCAACCATTAAAGTACATTCAACTAGCAGGGCAATGTCAATGTTATACCCAATGCAACTATTTTTGTGGATATCAAGGCAAGTTTGCGCAGTAATAACGGGTTATTGGAAGCAAACTTAACGCGGATAGCCGCTAAAATAGTTGTGTTGGATGGTTGTGCTTATCCCGAGTTGAGGTTAACTAATGATATTACCTAATCGAAATTCGACTCAATATTAAATTTCTCAATATAAGCCCCGCTAACGTCAGGGCTGCAAGTTGATGGACTAAAGACGTAGACATTGAATGAGTATTAGCCGCCACCTGAAAGACTTCAAACTGATAGAGTTCAATTGCCCAATTGGCAAAATAACCAATACCGATACTGGCGCTCAATATGCTGAACAGGTAAACCAGTAGAACACGTACTCCCATTTCCTGGCGAATCATGCCCATCGTTGATAAATTGGTCGCAGGACCAGCCAGCATAAACACTAACACCGCGCCCGGGGAAACACCGACCGCAAGAAAGCCTGCAGCGACTGGCGTCGATGCTGTGGCACAGATGTACATGGGAATACCTATCAGCGCCATCACCATCATAGCGGTAAAACCTCCACCCCACTGCGTCAACACATCGGTCGGTACCCAGGTTTTGATAGCTGCAGCAAGTGATAATCCGATCATTAGCCAGAGCGTAATGTCCTTTAATAATTTACCACTGGCAAAGGAAAGAATATTCTTTAATTTATTGTACCAACTTGAATCAGGCTCCGCTTTCTTTGCAGAGTTACAACAACTGGTCTTTTCCTTCTTCTGTTCAACTTTGCTGCAACAGGAACCCGTTTTATTTTGTGATGGCAGCGGGTTAGAATCAATTTGATTCAACTCAACCTCATTCTGCATACTTTTTTGCTCAGTTCGAGTGACAAACATGACCAATACGCCAGCGTAAATGGCACTCAAAATCGCCGAAACTGGCCTGATAATCGCCATAAAAGGCCCCAACAAGGCATATGAGACTGAAATGGAGTCTACACCGGTTTCTGGTGTGGCAACTAAAAATGAAATGCTTGCTGACTTTGATGCGCCCGCTCTTCTCAATCCAATAGCAGCAGGTATTACCCCACAGGAACACAATGGCAAAGGAGCACCTATTAAAGCGGACTTTATTATTGAAAGCATATTATTACTGCCCATATGCCGTTGCAGTATTTCAAAAGGAACCACCCACTTCATAATGCCTGCAATTAATAACCCCAATAATAACCAGGGGGCAGATTCAGTAAACAGGTTGACAAAATTAGTCAGTAATTCAAACATCAGGTTCACCTTTCTTTATTTTGAAATAATCCGGATCTTCCAGGGTATGTAATATTGAACAGTTCACAGCACTTTCTTCCCCGCCACAACAACGCTGATGAAGGCTGTTCAACGCAGTTTTAATTTTATCAAGATCTTGAATTTTAGCTTCTATTTCCTGAATTTTATCGCCAGTATAACGCTTTACCTCTTCACAGGTATGTTCATCCTTATGTAACTGTAACCCTAATAACTGATTAATTTCCTTGAGAGAAAAACCAACTTTTTTAGCATGCATGACAAAATAAAGCCGTCTGGCATCTTCTTCGCTATAAAGTCGATAACCTGATTCAGAGCGTTGTTGAGCGCAGATCAAACCTTCTGCTTCGTAAAAGCGCAGCGCTTCAACAGAAGTTCCCGCTTTTCTGGCAAGTTCGCCGATTTTATATAAATTGGATTTCATGGCGTTATTATAAACCCTGAAGTTAACTTCAGGGTCAAGAATTCATTGGTATTATTTTGTGCGAAACATGTAAGGCTAATTATTCTGCATTCAATATACCCAAACTCCCTGGAAATATAGGTTTCAGTGTTCAGCACTTAAGTTTGAACAAGGCACAACTCAAGGGAATGACTCGCCCTTTTCAAGCGTTGCTTGCTTAAGTGCTGAGCACCCGTAGGGCAAGCGATAAGCCATCACCTTCGTCGTTATAGAAGCTACTGATTAAGATAATCGATTGTCATACTGGTTAACGTTGAGACGCCCAGTTTTAAGCCTGACTCGTCTATAAAGAAATCAGGCGTGTGATGTGCAGAAGCTTTATCCGCAGGCAAATTGGCAGGTTTTCCACCTAAAAAGAAATAGAATCCTGGAACTTTCTCCGCAAAAAATGAAAAATCCTCAGCACCAGTAATGGCGTCGATCAAAATCACATTATCTTTGCCTGCCTGCCTCTGCATTGTAGGCAGCATTTTCTTAACCAGTTGCGGTGAATTATAAGTAATGGGATAACTCGAAGACCAGGGCAAATCAATCTCCACCGTTGCATCCATACTTTCAGCGACACCTTTAGTCAACTGTCTTAGTTTATTGTGGATCTTTTTTCGCATCGCAGAATCAAGTGCCCTGATGGTTCCTGTCATTTCAACTTCTTCTGGGATGATATTTGAGCGAATACCGCCATGTATGCTTCCAATAGTCACGACAGCGGCCTGCCTTGTCAGTTTTAGCTGCCGTGAAACAATGGTTTGTAAGCTGTTAATAATCTGGCTAGAGACGACAATAGGATCAACACCATCCCACGGCGCTGAACCATGCGCCTGCTTGCCTTTGACTTTAATTCTGAAATTGTCCACACTTGCCATTATTCCACCCGGACGATAACCGATCATACCAACAGGTGTTCGAGAGGATATATGTAAACCAAATATTGCATCAACCTCGGGTGATTTAAGAACTCCCTGTTTCACCATTAATTCAGCACCACCTTCTTCCCCTTCCGGCGCCCCTTCTTCAGCAGGCTGAAATATAAACTTAACCGTTCCCGATAACCCATTTTTAACTTTTGATAAAACTTCTGCCACTCCCATCAGGATAGCGACATGAGTATCATGGCCACAAGCGTGCATCACACCCACTTTTGAACCAGCATAATTAGTAGTTTTCTTTGAGGCAAAAGGCAAATCTGTTCTTTCAGTAACGGGCAAAGCATCCATATCAGCACGAAGTGCTACTACTTTACCAGGTTTACCCCCCTTTAAAATACCAACAACACCGGTATGAGCAACGTTTGTTTGCACTTCAATCCCTAAGGAGCGCAAATGCTTCGCAATAGTTGCAGCAGTTTTATATTCCCGGTTGGATAGTTCAGGGTTTTGGTGAAAATGCCGACGCCAGGCAATTACCTTGTCTTCGACTTTGTTAACAAGTGGCTCCAGATGAGCTTCGGTATTTTTCGAATGAGCATTTTGGCTGGCTAGAAAAATCAATAGACAGACTGCTAATAGCATTTTCATATTTGGCTGCACAATTCCTCCTGTTACACGTTAAGTAATAGACTTCAACAGAATACAGAGAACTGACCTACGACTCAAGTACCAGACTCTCAGGAGTAACCTACATTAAGGTAAGTTTAATATTCAAATTGAAATCGATTTAACACACAGTAAATAATTTTAAGTTAGCATTATACTTAATTAAATATCGCTGTTTCTCTGCACATTGTAAATAACTACTGTTTAGCTCTACTATCTGACAAGTCCCCTGCTTTTCTGTATTTTGCAGTAGATGCAGAACAAGTTCACATTTCTCGACAGAGTTTAAAAGCTTGAAATGTTTTAATACCTGAATAATAACGGACAATTGCGTTTTAATTTTCTGATCAACGCTATTCATTTCATTAACTTTACTAAAGTTAAACTGGTTAAAAACCAGTGCAATCTGCTTCAATTTATCCAGATTAAACACCACTTGCAGAAAATCAATAAGCGAATAAATAATCCCTGTAAATTGCTCAACAGAAAAAGAAACATTATCTCCCAGGAGAATAGAGCGATACAAATTATTAAATAATTTTTCTGATAATTCGTAAAACTGTTTTGCATCGTACCAGATTAGCGCAACAACATAGGCAGACAGTAGTTGCGCATTTAGTAACAGATCAGGCTCTCTTGATAAACCGGTTTCTCTTGTTAAGCAGGACTCGCTTGATAAATCGAGATCTAGCCGATTTGAATTAACACGACTGAGTAACTTCTGTTGAATTGAGACTTCTACAACTTGTGCCTGCTTATAGATCATTCCTGCAATATGTGCTGCTTCAACAAGCGACTTACGGTATAAAGCAAAATACATTTTATTCGCAATGATCGAAGTATTATCCGTTAATGCAAGAAATAAATTTTGCTCTTCCTTATTTAGTAAATGAATCAGTATTTCGCCGCGAAAAGAAAAAGGTAATGAGGAGTCTGAATAATGAATGACGGAATCAAACCATGATGTTTGATGACAAAATAAATACCGCTTAAGCGCTTGTAGAATTCGTAATCCCTGAAAAGATAGCTCTCCAGATAATAGCACTTTATCAGCTAACAGAAAAAACTCTGATAAAATTGCATTTTTTAAAGCATAAAAACTAAATTGATTTTCCTCTGCTAAATAGAGCCCGCCTTTCAGAGCATCAATATTGAGTTTTCTGACAAAAGCAATCGTTTTTTTATCTAGCAGGTCTCTGTCAGATGTTGCTGAAATTAGTGGTGACTCTGCCAACTGATGAAATTTATTTTTATACTGAAGTAAATCCAGTGATAACTGAAGGTCTGTTCGTGAAAAATCTAGCACAGTCGTTTATTCAGACTTTGAGCGCTGACAACAGACTTGATCACGACCTTTTTCTTTAGCTCGGTATAGTGCTTTATCCGCTCGACTAAATACTGCTTTAGGTGTATCGCTACTTTCAAACTCAGAGATGCCAAAGGACATAGCAACTGAAATCATTTGTCTCTCGACCTCAATTTTTATCTCCTTAATTCCCTGACGCAATTTGTTAATTGCCTTAGCAGAGTCCACTAATGTTGTTTCAGGTAATAAAATAATAAACTCTTCGCCTCCAAATCTTGCGATAAAATCAGACTCTCTCAGCGAAGACTGTAAGTAACCCGAGACTTGCCTGAGCACCTCATCACCTGCAGTGTGTCCATAATTATCATTGACCTCTTTAAATAAATCAATATCGCCAATAACAACACTTAGAGGACTACGATAGCGACGCCAACGATTATACTCCTGAGTTAACCGCTCATTATAAGAGTAACGGTTCGGTAGCTGAGTTAAAGAGTCAGTGTGTGCACGAATTCGTTGAGCAGCCAGATCATCTCTTAATCGGGAGGACTCATCCTCTGTTGCACGTAATTGTTCTCTGATATTTTCTAACTCTTCATTTAAACCAGATTGATTTTTCTCTTGCATTACTGTAAATAAACTAACTTTTGAACTGATAGAGTCCAGTTTTTCATATAAGCTATTTTTCACAACTTCCAGAGACGTTGAACCAGAGCTGTCAAAAGAATCTTTAATCTCTAACACGCTTCCCTGTAATGACGTATTAAGTTTTTTACTTGAATCAGCCACCTGAATAGAGTATTCAACAGTGTGATTAATAAAACCGTTAACTTGATCAATTCTTTTATTGAGTGATTTTAAAAAGTTTTCAAACTGCTGATGCTCAAGGTCTGAAACTTCAACAAAGGCACCAGTAATTAATTCCAGAATTTCTGAGAGTTCTTCTACAAGAGTAACCGAGTTAACTTTTTCAGTTAGCTTTAAACCAACTTCGCTGTAATCTTCCATTATCGATAATTGACCAACGAGGTGCTGCAGTGAAACCTTTAAACTATGAGATATTTTCTGATGGGCAATATCCGGGGTATCATTTAGCTCATCTGCTTCAGTGGTTTTGCCAAAAAGTCCGGAAAGAAAACCTTTTTTCTCTGGCCGAGTTTCGAGTTCAACATTTAGCTCCTGCAAATACGAATTAATTGCCTCAACAATTGAACGTGCAATATGAGCAGCATCGTTTACCGGTTCTGTGGGCTGCGCTTTTCGTAAATTATTGATAAGCTCCGATGGAAGACTTTCTTTAAGTAACAAGCTGAGAATATCCATTTCATTATTAATAACTTCAATTTTGCTCTTTATTTCAGGTTCATCAACTGAACGTAGCGCTTTACTAATTTGATCAACAATATCATTGATTTCTTCAATATTAACGTCGGTTTTAATAGCGGTTCGCAGCCCTGTTAACAGCGGGTCGAGCTCTTTTGAAATTCCCATACCGACAAAACTCAAACGAGAAAGACAACGTTTAAGCTGATTCTGTGCTTCAATAAAAGGTTTAATGTCAGTATCAGTCATGGTAGTTTCATATTAATAAGTTTTAATAGAAAGCTTCTCATAAAAATATCTTTATCTATCGTATTTAAAGATAAAAATGTAAGCAGAAGCTTAAAAATCAATTGTATTTATTCTGGCTTTTAATCCCTTTTAGCTTATCTGGAATTTCAATTTCCATAGTAATTGGTAAATGATCTGAAACGCCCAGGTGCATAACATGACAATTCACTATTTTCAGATTATCACTAACCCATATCTGATCAAAAAAGTGTTTGGGATTCCATCGAGGAAACGTTGGTTGATAGCTATTGCCTGAACGAACAGATAAACCATGTCTTTCGAATTCTTCTGCAGCTTGTATTTGTGTGCAATTCATATCTCCCATAATGACAAAACTGGAATAGCCTGACAATAACTCACAAATGTAATTAAGCTGCTTCAAACGTGCCTGCTGGCTGAGAGCCAGATGGACAGAAAGTACCAGTAATTGATTATCGCCACTGCCAAATGTAGCTTGCAATGCGCCTCGACCGGCAATACGCCCCGGTAATTTATGATGTACAATGTGTTCAACAGGGTGCTTGGCTAATATCCCGTTAGAATGTGCTGCAAATCTTCCCAGATGCCGGTTTCTCTGATGATGCCAGTGCGGAAAACCACCTTTTTGTGCTAAAAAGGCTACCTGATTAATAAATCGAGTTCGAATGCTCCCCGCATCGACTTCTTGCAATGCAACGATGTCAAAATCTGATAACCAGTGGGCAACTTCCAGTAAATTACCATGTCGCTGTGAATCTGGGAGAATATGACGCCAACTCTGAGTAACATAATCACGGTAGCTTTTACTTTCAATACCCACCTGAATATTGTAACTCAGCAACTTCAAGCGATTTTCTCTTAAATGATGGCAGTCAGCATTTGCTGTATTGGCAGTATTATGTTGGCTTATATAATTCATATAGACTTGAATCTATCTGGCACCCTGAGTTAGTAAAAAATCAATTATCTGAATAAATCTATCAACATTTTTTGCTGAATCCGCATCGATAGCAAACCTCTCTTTAATAAGGATAGTCGGAACCTGAGAAATCGAAAAAGAATCTGCTCTGTTTCGGTAAATTTTTTCCTTTCTCCATATTTCTGACTCATTAATATGAGGAAGTTCATTTATTTGCTTAAACGCTTTTAACCAGTCTTTTGAAGCCTCAAAGCTACTAAATTGACTGCAATCCTGAAGGCAGGCTTTATACAGATCAAATTTATCGACAACTTCAAGATTATTATTGGCTAGCTCTGTCATCAAGGGTTGCAAATAGGCCTGTGACCGCCAGCTAGTGTATGCGACAAGAGGTACACGCCTTACTTTTAATTGAGGGTGCTTTTGAATATAGCCTTCTAACGCAACTTCCAGCTGATAACAGGCTTTACATCCGTACCAATAGTAAACTTCAATATCCACAACCTGATCTAATTGAGATAAGTCGGTAATTAATTCAAGTGACGATGTTTTAACCTGCCGGAAATCAATGTCTTCTTTAAAAGGTGTATCTGCATACAAAATAGCGCTATTCAGGGCAACAAATGAAAGCAGACTGATTAAAATTCTTTTAAAATTCACTAATAACACCAATTTTATGCAAAGTAGGAGAAATAAAATTATCAAACGACATGAAATATAAAGGTAAACAAAACAGGCCGATAGCGCAGCAATTGACTAACAATTATACGCTGTTAGATCAGGAGATAAAGTAAGAAACACAAAAAAAGCGACTAAAAAGTCGCTTTTTTATCAAAATTTACAGGTCGTCAATCGCCGTAAATTCAACTTCTATTAATACAATCTACCAGCTATTAGTGTAACCCAACCAGGTAGTAAGCGATTGCTTCAATCTGTTCATCGCTCATTTTGGCAACCACATTACGCATCACACTACTTTTGTCATTACTACGCGTGCCAGCTCTGAATGCTTTTAACTGGGCAATGGCGTACTCTGGGTGTTGCCCACCAAGCGCAGGAAAACCAGCAGCAGGCATGCCATTTCCGTTAGCACCATGACAAGCTATACAGGCAGGGATGTCTCTATCAGAATCACCGCCGTTGTACAGACTTTTACCAGATTGAATGTACTTATCAGGAACCGCAGAATGTTGAATACTTTGAGAAGCATAAAATGCAGCAATATCCTGCATGTCTTTCTGACTTAAGCTGGCTGTCATTGCTTTCATAGTATCGTTTTTCCGTACACCAGATTTAAACTCTTCAAGCTGCTTGAGCAAATATTTCTCCCCCTGGCCCGCTAACTTCGGATTAATCGAAATCGCACTATTTCCATCGGCGCCGTGACAAGTACCACATAAGCCCGACTTACTTTTCCCACTGGCAACATCTCCCGCCGAAACCCCGCCAGCAAAGAATATGGCTAATAACAAGCCTATGCTTTTTTTCATTATCATACCTTAGTTTACAAAATTTTGGTGTTTACCAGATGACTGATAACGCCGTTGACCATTTTATCAAGTATATCTTGCTTGCTATAAGCCGTAAAACATATACTTAGCACTATTGCGCCAGAATGGCGTGAATTATAGGCAAACCCAATACAAAAAGCCACAGCTCATGAAGAATACTATGCATAATCCATTTAGAGCCGCCCGTTATTTAATGGGCGCAGCACAACTATCGCAACTACCAACAGATGAAGGCATTGAAGTAGCGCTTGCCGGGCGCTCTAATGCAGGAAAATCGACCGCGTTAAATGCGATTACCGAACAAAAGAGCCTGGCAAAAACCAGCAAAACGCCTGGTAGAACGCAACTAATCAACCTTTTCAGACTTGATGATACCTGTCGCCTGACTGATTTACCAGGCTATGGCTTTGCAAAGGTGTCAAAAGATGTTAAAGCCAAGTGGCAAAAAACCCTTAGCTTGTACCTTCAGGAAAGACAATGCTTAAAAGCTCTCGTCGTATTCATGGATATCCGTCATCCTCTGAAGGAGGTTGATAAACAGATGATTTGCTGGGCCGTAGAAGCCGAGATCCCTGTTCACATTGTATTGAGTAAAGCTGACAAATTTAAATCAGGTGCTCGTAAAGCTGCCTTGCTATCAGTAAAAAAACACCTGAGCAGAATTTCCGAGAAAATTACCTGTCAGTTTTTTTCTGCCACTCATAAAATCGGAACTGAAGAGCTGATCGATAAGCTGAAAGTCTGGTATGGCTACGATCTGGAACAACCAGCTCCAGATGCCGAGATAGATGTAGAGAAAGCAGAAGAACCTCAAGCACCCGACATTCCGCAGTAACAACAATGAACCATAACACTATTTATCAGAAAGTTGTTTCAATAATGACTTATACCTGCTTTAAGCCCTGAAGGATTTCAATGGACACAATAATTGCAGCTCTCAGAGATGCCTCGTTACCACAAACTATTTCGATGGAACTACCCGATGAAGATTTACTCGTAGAAATAGAAGAAGAAATTCTTCTACCCATTCCTGCAGATCTTAAACACTTTTTACTAACGGTCAGTGATATCGTATGTGGAACTCTCGAACCAGTAACAGC
>JADGFG010000113.1 GCA_016743995.1 Kangiellaceae bacterium
GCCGAGATGCGCTGGTCACTGCTAATAACACATTAGGCCTGGCGCTAGCTGAAGATGAGATTGATTATCTGGTTGAACGTTTTGTTGAATTAAAACGAAATCCAACAGATGTTGAACTGATGATGTTTGCTCAGGCCAACTCAGAACATTGTCGACACAAAATTTTTAATGCAAGCTGGACTATCGACAGTGAAAACAAAGAAAACTCACTGTTCGGTATGATTAGAAACACCCATAAGGTTTCACCGGAAGGCGTTTTATCAGCTTATAGTGACAACGCCGCTGTTATTGCAGGACATGAACAACCAAGATTGTGGGCTGATGTGGACTCTGCAGAGTATCAGTATCATCTGGAGCCTGTTCACATTCTGATGAAAGTTGAAACTCATAATCATCCGACTGCGATTTCTCCATTTCCAGGGGCTTCAACGGGATCGGGCGGCGAGATCCGAGACGAAGGGGCGACAGGACGCGGCGGCAAACCAAAAGCGGGTTTAACCGGGTTTAGCGTTTCTAATCTGGAAATTCCAGAATTAATGCAACCCTGGGAAAAGCATTACGGCAAACCTGGAAGAATTGTTTCTGCGTTAGATATTATGTTACAGGGACCATTAGGTGGCGCCGCATTCAATAATGAATTTGGTCGTCCTAACTTATGTGGCTATTTCAGAACTTATCAGCAGTCGGTTTCTTTTGAATATGGCGAGCAGGTCAGGGGTTATCACAAACCAATAATGATTGCCGGTGGCATGGGGAATATCCGAGAACAACATGTTGAAAAGGCCGAAGTTAAACCCGGCTATCATGTCATTGTGCTGGGTGGTCCTGCCATGCTGATTGGTCTGGGGGGCGGAGCAGCATCGTCGATGGCGTCGGGCACCAGTGATGAAAATCTCGATTTTGCATCAGTACAACGTGAAAACCCGGAAATGGAACGTCGTTGTCAGGAAGTGATTGATACCTGCTGGGCAAAGGGAGATAGTAATCCTATTGAGTTTATTCATGATATCGGAGCCGGTGGATTGTCTAATGCGGTGCCAGAGCTGGTTCATGATGGTGAACGTGGTGGTAGTTTTGAACTACGCCGGGTACCTAATGATGAACCCGGCATGAGCCCGGTTGAAATCTGGTGTAATGAGTCGCAGGAACGATACGTTATGGCCGTGGCGCCAGAAAACTTACAGGAATTTACTCGAATTTGTGAGCGAGAGCGTTGTCCATTTGCCGTGTTGGGAGAAGCAACCGAAGCGCTGCATTTAACCCTGAATGATGAACATTTTGATAATAAGCCCGTTGATTTGCCAATGGATGTTCTGTTTGGTAAAGCGCCTAAAATGCACCGAGATGTTGAGTCGGCCAGTGTCGTACGAAACAAAATATCAATTGATGCAAGTCTTGATGAAGCACTGGGGCGGGTTTTAAGTTTGCCAGCAGTTGCCGATAAAACATTTCTGATTACCATTGGTGACAGAACTGTTGGCGGATTAACCCACCGTGATCAGATGGTTGGTCCCTGGCAGGTGCCTGTCGCTGATTGCGCCGTTACCGCGTCAACACTCAGTTCAACCACTGGTGAAGCCATGGCCATGGGTGAGAGAACACCGATTGCTAACCTCAATTATGCGGCATCAGCAAAGATGGCTGTCGCCGAGGCAATTACCAATATTGCCAGCGCCAGAATTGATGATATTAAACTGATCCGTCTG
This sequence comes from Kangiellaceae bacterium, assembly GCA_016743995.1. Taxonomy (GTDB): domain Bacteria; phylum Pseudomonadota; class Gammaproteobacteria; order Enterobacterales; family Kangiellaceae; genus Aliikangiella. The sequence continues at coordinate 1,707 of JADGFG010000113.1, forward strand.
TCCGCCAACTGGATGGCTGCTTGTGGCGCAAAAGGAGAAGACGCGGGTCTTTATGAAGCGGTTGAAGCGGTAGGCATGGATTTGTGCCCTCAGCTGGGTGTTGCTATCCCTGTTGGAAAAGATTCTATGTCCATGCGAACTGTCTGGAATGAAAGTGAGGCTGATAACAACAATGGTGATAATGATATTGGTGATAGTAATACTGCTGATAGTAACAATGAAAAAAGCGTGACTTCTCCGCTGTCGCTAGTTGTAACGGCTTTTGCCCCCGTTGTAGATATACGAAAAACACTGACACCTCAGTTAAACCGTGAGCAGCCCAGTCGCCTTATTCTGATTGATCTGGGAGCCGGTAAAAACAGACTGGGAGCCACTGCATTAGCGCAGGTCTATAACCAGGTGGGTGATGTGACTGCGGATGTTGAATGTGCAAAAACGTTCGCTCACTTCTTCCAGGCCATTCAGCATCTTAATGGTGAAGGTCAGTTGCTAGCTTATCATGACCGCTCAGATGGGGGTCTGATTACAACGCTGGTGGAAATGGCATTTGCCGGACACTGTGGCCTTGATATTAACCTGGAGTCATTGTCCAGCGAAGCACTGAATGTTCTGTTTAATGAAGAGCTGGGTTGTGTGATTCAGGTTTCTGAAAAACACAGCGAAAAAGTTATGCAGACGCTGGCTCAGTTTGGGCTGAGTGAGCTGGCACATGATATTGGAACGGTGACGTCAGCGTTAACCATTAATGTTAAACATGGTGAAGCACTGTGGTTATCCAGAGAGCTGGTTGAATTGAGAGCTATCTGGTCAGAAACTACTTATCAGATGCAGGCATTACGCGATAATCCTCAATGTGCTCAGGAAGAGAAACAGTCACGGCTAGATGCTGGTAACCCTGGCATTATACCAAAGCTGACGTTTGATCCAGCGGAAGATATTGCCGCACAATATCTTGAATTGTCTGATAAGCCCCGAGTTGCTATTTTGCGAGAGCAGGGCGTTAACAGTCATCTTGAAATGGCTGCTGCTTTTATTCGAGCCGGGTTTAGCGCAATTGATGTTCATATGAGTGACCTGATGGCCGAAAGAGTTAACCTGGATGGTTTTACCGGGCTGGTAGCCTGTGGTGGATTCTCCTATGGTGATGTACTGGGGGCAGGAGAAGGCTGGGCTAAATCCATTCTGTTTAATTCAACCTTAAAGAGTGCTTTTAGAAAATTCTTTGAGCGCGAAGATACATTTGCACTCGGAATTTGCAACGGCTGTCAGATGATGTCTAACTTGCGTTCGATTATACCTGGCACCAGCCACTGGCCACATTTTGTGCGTAATGCTTCTGAGCAGTTTGAGGCGCGTTTTTCTATGGTTGAAGTGGCAGAAAGTCCTTCAATATTTTTCCAGGGCATGCAAGGTTCACGGATCCCTGTGGCAGTTTCTCACGCAGAAGGGCGCGCAGAATTTAAAGATGAGAAAGCCGCTCAGGCAGCGAATGAAAGTCAGACCGTTACTGCCCGGTTTATTGACAACTATGGTCAGAATGCCAGTCAGTATCCGGCAAACCCGAATGGTTCTATTTTTGGTATTACCGGATTGACCAGCCGTAATGGTCGAGTCACCATTATGATGCCTCATCCAGAGCGAGTGGCCCGGTCTGTACAAAACTCTTATGCGTCGGCCGAGTGGGGAGAAGATGGTCCCTGGATGAGAATGTTCAGAAATGCTCGTGTCTGGGTTGGTTGAAACCAGATTATTTGCAAAAATTTAGCACTCTTGCATTGAGCAGAATGCGATTTTGCAAAGAGAGTCAATAAACCGAAGCTCGCTTCGGTTTATTATTGTATTTTTTAGAGTCAGTTCATCAGGTTAGACGTTTTTTTAACGGTTAATTATTGATAAAATTGGCTGCCCATTAATCAGTAAGCTTATTTAAATGGCAGTTTTCACATATCAGCTAGTTCTTTATCTCAATTCGTGATTTAATGTCATTTCAATACCTTACGTCAATTAAACAAAAATAATAATATGCATAATTATCGAACTACCAGAAAACGAAACCAGGCTTTTAAATTGACGGATCGACATGAATCTCCCCTGGATTTGTACGAACATTTGCCTTTTCAAATATCTATACTTAGTAATCTTTTGCAACTGAATAAAGATGCATCAGTCAAAGATATCATTGACCTTGAACCGAGAGAGCTGCGTGTTATTCTTAACATCGGTTCTTATATGCCGGTCAAAGCTGCTGATATTGCTTATCAGTCCCGGTTAGACTCATATACCGTCAGCCGTGCAGTAAAAACCCTGAAAGAATTTGGCATGGTTTCATCGGAAATGCGTGAGACAAATAAAAAAGAAAAATTTCTGACGTTAACTGAAAAGGGACTGGAAATTTATAATAAACTTTGTGTGCTGATTAATGAACGGACGCATAAGCTGGAAGAAGTACTGACTGATACTGAAAAAGTCTTTTTAATGGAAATACTGGCCAAACTGGAAGACAAAGCAGAAGGTGTTATTACAGCCAGTGCACTTCAGCGGCAGGCTCGCGGTATTAATTTATCTGCTGACCAGAAAGAACTGATCCGTTGGTATAAAAAAAGCGCATCTTAAGGTTCGGGGTTGACAGCAATGTCTGCTAACCTCAAAGTGAATTAGTTCCATTAAGTTGTCGTTAATTATCCTTCTGAATAGCTGGCCGTCGCAGGTTGACGGTGGGTTATTCTGATAAATCTGTCTCTTTTTCCTTTCACAAAACAGAATGACTGATAAGTCATCATGTCTTTTTACGCCACATCAGTATAGACTTAAATTATCCAGGGTTAATTGGGAACGCTTTGATAAGTCCCAGATATGCAGGAATAACCAGACACACCGATGCAGAAGTTATTAAAGATAATGCCGTTTAAAATGACAGGGAAATATTCTGTTTCACTCAGGTTAGTTGCTTACAGCTGTTCACTGTTCATTTTGCTTTTATCGAATATGCTCACTACGAATGTTCAGGCCGCAGCAGGTTGTTTTGCCTTCGAGAAAAAACTCGAAGAAATCGAGCAGGATAATGCCGTTTATGAGACCGCACTAGATATAGCTAACTGGGTTGATCGGTTTATTGGCACTCAGGAAGGCCTGGAGTCGGCCAGTTACGATTATCTGCGTATGATTAATCAGGTTAGCTGGCTGGAAGGAGAAAAAGTTGAATACCGTCCAAAATTAAGGGCCAAGGTTCACCTGCCCAGAATTAACAAACGATTTAGTTTGTTGTTTGATGATGAAAGTGGTTTAACGGATAACGAAAATACTCCTGGCTTTGATCCCGTTTTGGCCAACGGTGAAAGAAATGGTACGGCAGCGATTAATTATGAGTCAAAACTGTATGAGCGTTCCAAGTTTGATACTCGAGTAGGCCTGGATTCACATCTGAAAACCTTTGCCATGATTAAACACTCTTTTAATGTTTATGAACGTCCGGATCTTTCAATCAGAAATTTCAATTATCTTTTCTGGCGTGATGAAAAAGGGTTTGGTGGTAATTTAAAACTGGAACTGGATAAAAAAATTGATGATACCCTGTTATTTCGCTGGGGCTATTCCATTTTACGGGCTGAAAAAAGTGACGGTAACGAATGGAGCAACACTTTTTCAATCGTCAAGCTGCTGGGGGGAGAAAGCTTAACTTCCTACAACCTTGAGGCCTGGGGAGCTACAGCTGACCCTTATCTTGTTGAATCCTATCGAATTGCTGTCAGATACCGACGACAAATGAGTATCAAGTGGCTCTATTTTGAGGTAGAGCCAGAAATATTATGGCGGCGAACGCCAGAGTCTATTGAGCGAGAGCGCGTTCCTGGCATAACACTGAGGTTGGAAATTCAGTTTGAGCGTTAGGTAGCTTTAGCCCGTTTTTAAGTCAGTGCTCATATGAACAGGTTAAACTTCTCATATGGGTGACACTGGTGATATTCTGTGCTAGTATTGTTTTATGGTTTTCTGCTGGTAGTTGAAGGTGCCTGATGAGTGCTCAAAGAGAAACTAGTCATTCTGTGACATATATTACGCTTAACGATAAAAGTGGTTTTGTTGAAAAACTCAAAACTCAGGTGAAAAAAAAGAGCATGGTCGTCACCATAGACAAGCTTTCTCATGGACTGGCAGCAACCAATATAAAAAAAGTGGGTGGCTTGATAGGCTGGCCAGAAAAAAAATTATTACAGGTGCTCGAAATTCCCGTTTCTACTTATCAACGAAAAGTTAATGCAAAAAGTAAGCTTCCGCGAGATGAATCTGAAAGGCTTTACCGTGTGGTCGAGGTTTTTAATGCGGCGGCTGAGTTGTTCGAAGGGGATAAAACGCTGGTCAATAGCTGGATGGGAAAAAGTTCACCTGCACTTGGCGACAATACTCCCTTGCAAATGTTAAAATCGGAATATGGTGCGCGCGAAGTTTTAAATCTTATTAACGCTCTGGAGCATGGAATATATACATAACATGCCGAAGGATATTGAATGTTATTGTATCGAATCTGTAAAACAAAACATCTAAAAAAACCGATTGCAGAAGGCTGTTTACATACTGAAGGACGTTGGAACAATAAGGGAACATTAATCGGTTACACCTCGGAAAATGAAAGCACAGCCATGCTGGAAATTCTGGTTAATCTGCAGGAACTTTCTATATTAAAAATGCATTACAGCTTAATTACACTGGAGCTGGATGATGCTTTGATCAAAATGGATTTTGATGTTGAAAAAACCTTTAAAAATTGGCGCAATGCGGTAGAAACCAGACAGTTTTCCAGGCAGTGGGTTAATGCAGAAAAATATGAAAATTATGCGGCAATTGTTGTGCCCAGTGTGGTGGTTCCGCATAGTAAAAACTGTATCATCAATGCGCAGTTTAATGATCTTAATCAGTACCTCACAGAAAAAGCGGTAGAGCCATTGACGTGGGACTCTCGTCTGATTAAAAACTGAAGTAATAAACTAAAGTAATAATGATTCCTGGTTTCATTTTGATGTTGCTGTGTTGTTATATGAATACAGTATATCTCATATTGAGAATATGCCTGTCCCATCTTGAAGTCAGGAATCAAACCCATTACAATCGACAGTGAATAATTTTTTATCGTAAAGGAATCTAACTGGTTTTATAGCCGGGATTTTTACTGTCAGGGGTTATTGTCTGGATTTTATTGTCCGGATTTTATTGCTTGGATCTACTGTATAAGGCTGCACCGTATTAAAGTCGTAACATAAAGGAATACTGCTCACGCTTCTTCTACCATTGTTTTTCGACCACGTTGTTTTTTATCAATGCTTTCAGACCAATGCTGTTTGTTAAGCGGCACTTTGAATTATTGCCCGGTTTTGTCAGTATTATCTGCTCACAGGCGGGATCTAATCATAAGCGAGAGCGGGCTCAGATCATAAGTAAGATCTAAATGATAATTTTATTAAATAAATTTATAAAAAATTTTAAGACCGGCACACATAAAAAAAAGGGTTGTGGTTGTATGAAAATGGTTAAAGGGTTATTGGGGATTGCAGGGCTGTTTATTAGCACTTTTACTCAGTTGAGTTTTGCTGCTGGTTTTCATACTGATTATTTCAGGTTCAGTTCCAAAACTTGCGTAATCGCTCGTGGCAGTTCTCCTGCGACTTGTAATATTACTTTTTCCTGGAAGACCCATCAAGATACTGAACCCAATGCGCCTACTGGCACAGCAAGTGGTTTGCGGACTTTGTATGTTAATGATGCTCTGGTTAAAACTTCCAGCCAGGCGCAGGCCGTTGCCGGAACATTGATTAGCGTCACTGTTGCGGTTGGTGAAGGTACAACCGGTTACCGGTTATCGGGCGTTCAACAAAAGTATCGTAATGCTTATCGAAGTACTGTAACCGGAGAATATCCGGCATTTGACCCTTATAGCCCGGTAAATCCCAATGATCCATACAGCCCCGGTTTTCCCCATGATTCAATCTCAGCCAGTGCCACTCACATTCCTGTTCAGGGAAATTTTAATGGGGATAGTCTGACTGAAACCTTTCATCAGCCAAAGCTGAAAACTGCTGTTGCCGGTATTTTACCAGACTCGGTTAATGCTTATATCGACGTTAACCTGCATAGAAACTGGAGTGGGGCACATCCTCATATTCCACAAATTAAGGACTGGAGTGCGGAAAGCTATGGCGCTTTTGCAGGTAATCTGTCTGCTGCGCCAGGGGATGAATTATTACTGCTGGGCCGTAAAGATATCATTCTGCTACATGGCGATATCATTACTCCTATTGTGCTTTTGAATGACGTAAAAAATGCCATTGTTTCCTGGGACGCTAACAATATCGCGTCCATCACCACATTCGATTTTGATGCCGATCCCGATAACTACAATGTCTATATGGCCGACCTGAATGGTAATGGTTATATGGAAATTTTACTTCAGGGAAAGTCATATGGCTCATCGTTACACATTCTTAATAACAGTGGCAGTTTAATACAAACCCTGGCCAGTGGTTATAAAGGGCTGGACTGGTCCGGCGCCAGTTACACCCTGGTGATTGCCGATATTAATAATGATGGACGTGCTGATATAGAAATGCGAAGTAACATTGCTGGCGTACCAGATAATTTTGCCTTTGCTAACACCAGTGGTGTTATTGACAGTGTGCAGTCAACACACCATCGCTCCGAATCTCCAAAGCCGGCAACATTGGTTGGTAGTACCGGTGGAGAATTTCGCGTTAATGAATCAGGTGCAGCTACTTATTCTATCGGCCTGAAAGTTCCACAGGGAGTCGCAGGTGTTGCGCCACAACTCTCATTGAGTTATTCCAGTGGTTCTGGCAATAGTGTTGTAGGTCTGGGCTGGAACCTGGGTGGATTATCGGCTATTACCCGTTGCCCGAAAAATTACGAGCAAAATGGTGAAATTACGGCGGTTAATAATAATAAAGATGATCGTTTTTGTATTAATGGTCAGCAGTTATTTTGGAAGAATTCCAGTGTATCTAATGGAAGTTATAATACAGAATATGTCACCGAGTATTTTTCCAATCAGGTCATTACTTCGTTTAATAGTGATGGCAATCTGGATGAAGGGCCTGATTATTTTACGGTTAAAGGCCGAGATGGTGACACTCATTATTATGGCCAACATAACCCAGAGTCAGCTAATGCGTTAGTGCATGATTCATCTCTTAAAGTGAACCGAATGTGGTTACTTGAGCGAACTGAGGACCTGGCCGGAAACAGCATTCGTTATCAGTATGCACAAACCCCTGACAAGACCGAAGTTTATCTCGATAAAGTTTTATATGCTGATAATCAGGTCGATTTTGTTTATGCCGATGAGCTTGATTCACAGTTTGAACGCAGCGATTCCAGTGACGGATATTCGGCGGGTTCTAAAGTTGCCATGAGCAAACTGCTTAAGCTGGTTAAGGTGACAACTGCTGATTTACATGTCAGAACTTATCAGATTTACCATCAGGTTTCAGCCCATGGGGAATATCAGCTGGTAAAAGCAATACAGGAATGCTCTTATCAGGGCAATTGCCTGGAAGCGGTTAATTTTGACTGGAGTGAGCCGGTCCGTTATGCGGCAACTGAAAGCATTAGTTTTAGTCTGAAAAATCCCGTTGCCGGAGAACTTAAATCTGTTGATATTAATGGCAATGGAATCAGTGACTTTCTGGTATGGAAAGACAATAGAATTTACCTGAACCTTGATGGTGGAACACAGTTTTTCTCCGGGCTGGATTATATTCCCTATCAACAGTTTTTAAGTATCAAATTAATTGATATTAAAGCTGACGGGCTTGTTGATATCATTTCTCAGAGAGTTGATAACAAGTGGTATCGTTGGAAATTTGATGCTCGAACAAACCGGCTGACTCAAGATGCTCATGCGTTGAATATTGCGGAGAATACACCACCGAACCAGTTATTTGTTGTGGATTTTAACGGTGATGGCAGACAGGATCTGTTAGAGATTAATGACTCAAAAATCAGCTGGTTTGAACAGCTGGATGTATTTAATGAATTAGTTGAAGCGCCGCGTGCTCCTGGTGACCCTCTTACCTATGATAGAGTAAAACGATATTTTGCAGCAACCCCAAAACTGGTTTCAGTGGAGACTGATTTAGCATCTTACAGTTATCTTTCATCATCGGTGTATATGAAAAATGCTGATGAAAGTGTTCGCTTCAGTGATTTTAACGGTGATGGCGTAACGGACTTGATATTAAAAGTAACAGATGCGTCTTATCCTATGTTTTCCTCAACTGATAAATCTGGACATTATGCCTATATCTATAACAACTTAACAAAAAAGCTGGAATCTTTTGCAAAAGTTGGAGGCACTGGTATTACTAATATCACCCCCTATGATATCAATCAGGATGGCCTGACGGATGTCATGTATGTCTCAGCCGGAAAATGGTACTACCGCATAAATCGGGGAGGAAGCCCGGGTTTTGCTGACCCGGTTTATGCCGGTTTTCCTGCTTCTACGGTAGAGTCGGATAATTCTCGTTCAATTATTCTCGATTATGACGGCAATGGTAAAGTTGAGTTCTGGCGTTATCAGAAACTGAATTCAAGCACTGCTAATTATTACCTGTACTCCTTTGTTGATGGCGCTTTTAAAGCAAAAAATATTTACCGGGATATCGCGATTAATCCGGTTGCGGTTTATGCCGATATAAAAGGTAATGGTACCCGGGAAGTTCTGGTGACCAGTGAGGGGCAAAGTAACTGGAAGGTCTATGGCTCACTAAACCCAGGTAGCGATCAGGCGCCACGTGCTAACTTGTTGACAAAAATTACCGGTGCCTATGGTGTATCAACGGATATTACCTATAAGCGACTTAACGATGGTAGCGTTTATACCAATACAGAACCAAAACCTGCTTATCCTGATATTCAGATAACGACGCCGATGCCTGTGGTGTCTCTGGTTAAAAGTGATACGGGCACCGTTTCTGCCGGTAAGGAAGTACAGGTTTCTGTGTCTTATCGTTATGAAGATTTTCGTGCCAATATGAAAGGCCGTGGCATGCTGGGGTTCAGGAAACTGATCACAACGGACAATCAGACCGGAATAGAAACAACCACCGAATATTCGCAGCAATTTCCGCTGACTGGTCGTCCGCTTTCAACGGTTCGTCGACATAATAATCGTGTGCTCAGTGAAGCGACAAATAGCTGGCTGGAGAAAAAATATGGCAATGAAACCTTTGTTTATCTGGCTAAGAGCATAGAGAAAAACTGGACGCTAGATTCTGATACAACACCTGCCAACCTCAATGATAATCCACTGAGCTGGGTGAATCAGGTGATTACGAGGAATGAATATGACAACACCCATGGGAATCTGCTCAAATCAACCGTATTAAACACCAACAGTCAGGCTGTTGATGGTTCCGCTGGTACTCAGTGGTTCGAAACGATATCAGTGAATGATTATGGTAGCAGCGAATGGGAAAAGCAGTACGCTCGTTTGAAAAAAGTGACGGTGACTAAAACCCGTAGTGACACTGCGACCGCTTCAGTACAAACTAGTCATTTTACGTATTTTGCAGAAACCGCAACACATAATGGTAGTGAGTTCAGCGGTTATCCTGGTATGTTAAAAACAGAAACTTCTTTTGCTGGTTTAGATCTTGCGACGGTAAATGATAAAGCGCTGACGAAAGAATATGCTTATGATTCTTTTGCTAATAAAACTCGAACTATTGTTCGCGCAAAAACTCGGGATCCATTTACTCTGGAATTCTCTAATGTTGCAGTTGAGCGACAAGCGATCACTGAATATGATACCAGTGGACGTTTTGTTAAAAGTGTCAAAAACTCTGCGGGTCATACAGAAACCTATACCTATGAACCTCGTTTTGGTGGCGTGGCTACTCAGACAGACCCTAACGGACTGACTACCAGCTATCAATATAATGAACTGGGCGCAAAAACCCGAGCAACCGCTATTGACGGTACCTATACGGATTCAGAGTCAATACTTTGCGGGCATGGCGCTACCTGTCCTTCAGAAGCTGTGTATTACACTGAGTCTCAGGCCTTTGATGCGGGTGGCTTTTCCATGAGTGGTTATCAGCGTACTTTCTATAACAGAATGGGTTTGAAAATCGTCGCGGTTAAGGAAATGCCGGCTGATAATGGTGGCAGCAGGGAACTGGTTAGCCGGGTCGCCTACGATAAAATGGGTAAGCCGGAATATAGCTGGTCCCCGGTATTTGGCGATGTCAATACACTGGGTCAGCATAAAACTCAGACAAAATATGATTTGCTTGGTCGTGCTTTTGAGGTGGTTGAACCGGGTGGTCGTGTGTCGAGTGTAAGCCATAATGGGCTGACGACAGTCAGCACCAATGCCATTCTTCAGCAACGTAGCGAAGTAAAAAATATTAATGGCGATCTGTTATCGGTTACTGATAATGCTGGAAAAACTATCCGTTATGTTTATGATGAAAAGGGACAATTTAAACAGTTGACAGACAGCTTGAATAACAGTGTAACCAATGTGACGGACTATGCGGGTCATAAAGTGAAAATGATTGACCTTGATAAAGGCACCTGGACTTATCAATACAATGGTTTTGGTGAGCTGGTACGTCAGACCGATGCACGTGGTGTGGTGATTACTCAACAGTATGATAGCCTGGGCCGTATGATTCGTCGGGTTGATAATGCAGCCACTACGCCGGTTGCGGGAATTGAAGTGCAGACCAGCTGTTGGCAGTATGATACGGCAACGCTTGGTCAGAGTGTTGAAACCGTTAAAGGTGCGTTACACAGTGTGAGCCTGTATAGCGGTATTATTGATTGTGTTAATCCGGGAACCGCTGTAGCGCTAGAGCAAACCTTTACTGATTACGATTCACTGGCAAGAGCTGAATCTAGCCTCAAAAAACTCAAAGCGGAGAATAGCAACGCGGTTGAAACTTATCTCACTATGAGCAGTTTCGAGCAAAATAGCAGCCGAGTTGAGCTGACTATTTTGCCGGAAGAAGTAATCCTGAAAAATCATTATGATGCTTTTGGTAACCTGATTAAAATTACTGATGCAGCAGATGAGACCAAAATTTATCGCGAGATTAATCAGTTTAATCAGTTTGGTAATGTGATTAAGGAAACCGTCGGTTATGGTGCTGGCAAAATTACAACGTTGCGCTCCTATCAGGCTGATACAGGCTTTTTAAACACCATACTGGCGAGTAAAAACACCACGGATCTGGTGAGTCTGTCACTGGGCCTTGACGATGTGGGTAATGCGATTTCCAGGCAGGATTTAATCACCGGGCGTCAGGAAGTTTTTGGTTATGCTGAAGGCAGTTCGAACAATCAGCTCAATCGGATAACGTCTTATACGGTTAACGGCACGTTAGCCAAATCTTATTCTTATGATGAGTTGGGTAATTTAAAATCAAAATCAGATATGGGTGATGATTATCGTTATGGCACTGGTTCAGCAGGTGTTCATGCGGTAACGGAAATTTATAATAATGCCGTTAAAAAGCGGACTTTTGGATATGATGCCAATGGTAACATGACCAGCGATACTGACCATCAGGATGCGGCGAATAATCGAAGCATTCAATACAGTGCGTTTGATAAGGCGGTGTCGATCAGTAAGGGCCAGAGTCAGGTGACTTTCCGTTATGGAAGTAGTCGAAGTCGTTATCGTCGAGTTGATAATGTGACTGAAAATGGTCAGCCGGTTTCGGTGGAAACCACTTATCTGGGTAGTTATGAAAGGGTGGTTCATAACGGCGGGGCAATGAATGGTAAAACCGAGCATAAGTATTATATTGCCGGAGTGGCGATAAAAACGGATACCGAAACGGCGGGGCAGACAACAAAAACGACGAGTTTGCGTTATTTACATAAGGATCACCTGGGTTCAGTGGTGGCTATTTCTGATGAAGCGGGTGCGGTGGTTAAACGTTTCCGCTATGACCCGTTTGGTAAGCAGGTAGAAGTGACGCCTTCTACACCGTTTGGTGAGTCGGCAGTAACGCGTTTGTCTGATATTACTCAGCGCGGTTACACCGGGCATGAAATGCTGAACAGTGTTGATGTGATCCATATGAATGGACGGATTTATGATGCGAATATCGGGCGGTTTATGCAGGCAGATCCGTATATTCAGGCGCCGAAGAATTTGCAGAGTATGAATCGGTATTCATATGTGATGAATAATCCGTTGACGTTGACTGATCCTAGTGGGTTTATCTTTAAACGTTTATATCGAGCTTCAATGAAACTTGATGGTCGATGGGCTGCGCATAAATTTACAACTAAACATCCCAATTTACATAGTATAGGGATAACTGTACTTAATTTTATTCCTGTTTTTGGTCAGTTAGCAGCGGCACATGCAAATTTTGATCATTCTTTTTACCAGACCGGTAGTTTGGGACAAGCGGCAAAATCAGGGGCTATAACCTTAGCTGCTAGCTATGTGTCCTCCGAGGCTTTCGGTGCGGTTGGTAACGCTTTTAAAGCAGGTACATTTGGAAATGTTTTTGGGAATGCAATGGTTGGTGGTGCTATGTCTGTGTTACAGGGAGGGAAGTTTGGTCATGGGTTTATGGCTGCGGGGTTTTCTGCCGCGTTTAAAACCAGGATGAATAAGATTGGTCGGGGAGAGGCTAGTTATAAAGCTTTAAGAGTAGCTACTGCGGCGGTGATAGGTGGTACTGTTTCCAGACTAACTGGAGGTAAATTTGTTAATGGTGCTATTTCATCGGCGTTTAGTCAGTTGTATAATGCTGAGAAAGCGTTGGCTAAGGAGAAAGCAGAAAAGAAATATGCGTTGAGTTTAAAAAAAATGAACAACATGCTACCAAATGAAGTGATAAACTATTGGTTATCAGGTAAAGGAGGAGATTTGCATTTTGGCCCCAAAAGCATTATGTCAAGAATATTTAGTCAGAGTTTGGGGGCGAAAGAATTTGAAGATGCTTTATATACTAAGTTTGATGGATTCCCTAAGGAAAATGATTTCATTGATAATTATGATCGTAAGTTTACATGGAGAAGAGCAAATTATTCTTTTAATGTTGCAGAGCAAATTGTTGGAAGTTGGCAAGATGGAATAGCAATTGTTAATGGCGGAAATGTCAGTTTTTTAATAAATAACCCGATGACGTTAAAGTCTTTATTGTTTGGACGTCAACTCGCAGAATTAGGGTTTAACCCTATAGGAAAAATGGAAAGTGATATTAATATGACCATTAGTTGGGAAAGGCCTTTAAGATAAATGAAAATCATTAAATTAGTATTAGCTTGTATTGTGGTTGTTTTTGTAATTCTATTGGTTTTTATGTTGTCTTCAAATGAAGTTGATAGAGATATATTTGGCTGTTATCTATGGAGTGATGACTTTATGTCGGATAAAATTTGTATATCTAAAAAAGGAGAGTATCAACAATTTAGTACGAGACACGGCTTAGATACAGAATATAATAAGAAAAGAATGAAATACTTTTTATATCCAACCGATGAAGGAAAAAAAATAATGGTTACACTCTATGATTTTGTTGTAAGAGAGTCTGATAATGACTTTTATACAAAGACTGAATTAGATATTCAACCTAGACTGAATTTAATGGGAAATGTATTTTTTTCAATCGGTAAAAGAACTGCTGGCGCTAGGAGAATTTATACTAAACTCAAAAATTAACAGGACATTCCCATTTATTGGAATTGATTGAAAAGAGATTGGTTTTTGAGACTTTTCGGTTTTCTTCGACAAAGAACACTTCTTCGGTATTGTTGTTGCTGGCCACTTTACTATCATAGTTTTTACCGAATTATTGGTCATACGATTCCGGCATTTTATGACCAATGTTGCCGCCCATTTTACCATCGTATTTTTTACCGAATTACTGGTCATAAGATTCTGACATTTTATGACCAATTTACCACATTACGGTCGTAACAATTTTTCACTTTTCCAAATTAAAATCATACGCTGGTCCAGACAGCATCATAAAAATTACCATCATACATCTTGAATAAAAAAAGCCAGAA
>JADGFG010000114.1 GCA_016743995.1 Kangiellaceae bacterium
TGTGCTGGATGGAAAAAGAAAAGGTGTTTTGTTGTTGGCACTGATCACGCTGATTGTTATGGTCGTAGGAATTGCTAAGTATCACTGGTATTTTGAAGAACTGGGCGCTATCTTTTTTGGCCTTGCTATCTTAACAACCATTATCAGCGGCACAAAGTTTGATGATGCCGCAAGAAGTTTTACTCAGGGAGCCGCTGAGCTAACAGGAACGGCATTGTTAATTGGGTTTGCTCGCAGTATTGAACTTATTTTAAGTGATGCCAATGTATTGCATACTGTTGTTAATGGTTTTGCCAGTGTGCTGACTCATTTTGGCGCAGAACTGGCTGCCGTTGGTATGTTACTGATTCAGAGTATTCTTAACTTCTTTATTCCTTCTGGTTCAGGGCAGGCTTATGTCACCATGCCTATAATGGCACCCATTGCCGATATTATTGGTGTTTCACGTCAGGTTGCGGTACTGGCTTACCAGATGGGGGATGGTTTTATGAATATGATAGTACCCACCAATGCCGTTTTAATGGGAATATTGGGTATGTGCGGAATTCCTTATGGCCGCTGGTTTAGTTTTATTGCGCCATTGATGCTTAAACTGATTGCTGCTGGTAGTATTTCACTGGTTGTTGCTGTATTAATTGGTTACCAGTAGTATTATCGGGTTTTCAGCTGGTATTGGCTCGTATCAATACTCGCTGAATGCCAGTACTTGAATAGCAGAATGAAGCCCTGGCTAATAAAAGACTAACAGAGCAAGGTGTTAGTCATTATGCTTCCGGGGTGAATTGCTCCGGGGCTTTAACCATGCAGGAAAAGTTGGCTGACGCCTATAAAAATGCAGTTTACAGCGTAACTTTTCGTTCTCAACAATATCGTTTTCAGGTTGGGCAAGTACCTTCAGCGCTGGATCCCGTGTTAAAAGAACTTCAATCAGCTGTATTTATCACTGCTTTTAATCCAGAAAGTCAGTTATGCAACCTTGCATTAAATCATAAAAATAACCGCCGGTTGTGTACTGAACTAACAAAGGAAGGTTACGTATTTTTGTCGGGGACAGGTGGAGACAAATTACAGAACTGGCCAGATGAAGAGAGTTATCTCGTGTTTGATATGGAGCAGGTGCGTGCTGACAGGTTGGCAAAAAAATACGGTCAAAACGCCTATTTATGGGTAGAAAAGGCTCAGCCTGTCAGGTTAATCTGGGTTTAGTACGGCACGATCCAGTATAATACGATCCGGTACAACCGAGCTGCTTGCTATTTCCCGGTTCGCTGTAGTTTCTCATCTCTATCACTGAACCGAACCCCATGATTTGTTCTATACCCCTGGTTAATGACCTGAGTGGTCGTAATATTAAGAAAGTCATCGGTCAGCATGTTGATGAGTAACGTATGACTGCCACCATTAAAAGTCATGCTGCGGTTTTGAGTTAATTCGTCGGCAATGTAAACATCCATACTGTATAAATTGCCAAATGGGGGCATTGCGCCTGGCTCACATTCGGGAAACCGTTCTTGAAATAGAAACTCGGGAACAATTGAGAGCTCTGGAGCGTTGAATAGCCGGCTTATCTCATTTTGTACCAGGTTACAGTTGGCAGGTATTACAATCATGGACATCTGTTCTTTATTTTCCACAACAATAACCTTGCTCAGGTCTTTACCTTTTATATGGGCTGATTGTGCAGTCGTTTCCGCAGTAAAGCTTTCTTCATGTGGAATGAGCGAATAATCTACCAGCATTGAGTCGAGATACTCGATGGGGGAAAAAGCATACATGGTAACTTCTCCTGATTAGTCTTTTGGTATATTAGCCTGATATTAAGCTAGTGAATTGGTCTTGTCATGAACAATTGGCCGTATCAGGCTTTAAATAATATTTTTATTTAAAGTGCTTCAGGCTTAGTCTTATTCGTTATTGTGAGGTTAAAACCTCACAGGTGGTGTAATTTCCTTTGGCAACTGATGCTATTTTGGAGATAATGCCGGTTTAAAACGTTAATAACTCTAAAAACAGGTCTGTCTGATAATGTGGTTTCGAAATTTACATTTATACCGTTTAACAAAACCTTTTGAATTAAACCCGGAGCAACTCGCTGAAAAATTAGAGGAGCGAAGCTTTGAGCCCTGTGGTCGAATGTCTGAAGAAAGTACAGGTTGGATCTCACCGGTAAATCGAAATAGAGATTATCTCGTTCATGCTGCAGGTGGTTGTATTTTGATCTGTATGCGTCGTGAACAGAAAGTGATTCCGGCCAGTGCCGTTAAAGAAGAACTTGAAGAACAAATGCATGCAATCAGGCGAGAACTGGGCCGTAAAGTTTTTTCCAAAGAGAAACAGTCTTTAAAAGAAGACATAGTCAGTCAGATGTTGCCAAAAGCATTTGTTCGCTCAACTCATACCCATGCTTATATTGACACAAAGCGAGGTTATCTGATTTTTAATGCTAGCAGTGACACTATGGCTGACACAATACATGAACTGTTGGTTGAAACTATAGGTTCTTTTGGTGCGGTTAAAATTACTGCTGGTGAGGAAAACCCCGCGCTCATATTAAATCACTGGGTTGAACATGGATTGCCTGAAGGCTGGGAGTTGACCGGGGATTATGAACTCAAAGATCCAAAAGACGAACGAGTCGCCAGGTTTAAAGATAACGAAGCTGAAAATATGGTGATTGGTGATTTGCTTGAAGATGGTTACTGGATGAGTAAGTTAGGCATTCGTTATAAAGGTCAGTTTAAAGCCATGATTCAACCTGAATTGCAAATTAAGGGAATAAAATTTATGGATGAGTTGCTGGCGGAAAACGATGACGTTGACGATGAAGATGAGTTGGTTAAATTTGATGCTGATTTTGCATTAATGACGCGCTCCTTAGGTGATTTTATTGAAGATATTATTAAGCTGTTTAAAGTGAGTAATAAAGATTAACAGGAAATAGACTGGTTTCTAATTTGACTTAACAAAGTCAGATGATATTAGTCGGGGTAGAGTGAAATGAAAATCTGGGTTGATGCCGATGCGTGTCCCGTTGTTATCAAAGATATATTATTCAGAGCCGCAGAGCGTACCGGGCTGGAATTAATTCTGGTCGCCAATCAGTATTTGTCGACGCCGCCTGCAAGAAATATCAAATCAGTACAGGTTCCGCCAGGTTTCGATGTGGCTGATGACGAAATTGTAAAAAGGGCACAAGTTGATGATCTGGTGATTACCAGTGACATTCCTTTAGCGGCAGAGGTGATCGACAAAGGTTGTCTCGCCCTGAGTCCTCGTGGAGAACTCTTTACTCGTGATAATATTAAAGGTCGATTGAACATGCGGGATTTTCTCGATACGCTCCGATCTAGCGGTGTTAATACTGGTGGACCACCTGCGCTGAACCAGAACGACAGACAGTCATTTGCTAACCACCTGGATAAAATACTGACACGCGGTTTATGCTGATCGATTTTATCAACTAACATTGCTTTAAAATTTCCTGTAAAACATAGCGAGGCGGTTGTGAATAAGAATAATAAAACATCCAGATATGTTATTTCGTTCAGCCTGTTTTTGAAACTGGCAATTTTAATCAAATTAAACTTTGTCTTCTTGCTTGTTTCTTTTTCCGTTAATGCTGCCCGTGAAGTCAGCCAGGTTCATCTTGAAGCTGGTGACGGTAACTGGTCGGTAGGTGTTGGCTTTCGAAAAGGAACATTTCCTTATATCGGACAAGACAAAGAAAACGATTTATTGCCACTGATTACCTATAATGGAAAAGATTTTTTTATCGATGGCACGCGCACCGGCTTCCACTTACTTAACTCCGATGACTGGTTAATCAGTACTTATGCCGCCTATCGTTTTGGTGGTTTTAATGAAGAAGATTCAATGCTGCTTGATGGTATGGATAGAGATGATGGGGTTGATGGTCGGTTGGCAGTGACTCGAAAAAGCAGCTATGGAAGCTTCACATTTGATACAGGTGCAGATATCAGTAACAAATCAGAAGGTTGGGACGCCGAAATTCGCTGGGGAGAACTTTATCAATTTGGCAATTACCGTATGCGCCCCTGGTTAAGTTACACTTACGAAGATCAAAATTTGTCCAACTATTATTACGGTGTTAATTTTGATGAAGTGACTTTCGACAGACCCTCATATCAGACAACCAGTAGTAAAGAGTGGAGTTATGGTCTGGATATGAGCTACCGTATTGGACAACATCACTTTATTGGATTAAACCTGCAATACTCGCAATTAGATGAGAGTAAAATAAATAGTCCCATTGTCACCGAGTCGGGTGTTTTTCATGGTTTCTTAAATTACCGTTATGAGTTTAATGATTTTCAGAGTAACCCCTATGTTAATGGCAGCCTGACACGAGATCTCACAAAGGGAGAGTGGTATTGGCGGTTTGCTGCCGGGCGTACCACAACAACCAGTTTTAACCAACTGATGAGATTTATTGATCTTTTTGATCCAGAAGAAAGAAATACCGGGCTGGCCAGTTTTTTTCTGGGTAAGAAAGTTGCCAATAAATTTATGGGACTTCCTATAGAAGCTTATGTGACAGGCGGATATGTCAGACGTTTTGAGCGAGGTGAGCAGGAAGACTTTAATGAATATGTTTTAGGCTTTAAAGCCTATTATTCAGGGTTTCCCTGGTCTGATAAAGTTAAAACTCGAGTAGGTATTGGTCAGGGAGTTTCTTACGCTCAGCATGTACCAATTGTAGAAAAAGAAAATGTAGAGCGAAAAAATCGTTCAGCGTCTCACTTTCTAAATTATCTCGACTGGAGTTGGGATGTCAGCATTGGTGATATTTTTGGTAGTGATGATCTCAAAGACTGTTTTTTTGGCTGGTCTGTTCATCATCGTTCCGGTATCTTTGGAAGTTCTGATTTTTATGGTAATGTTGATGGTGGAGGGAACGTGAATACTCTTTACATGCAATGCCATCATAATATCTTATGATGTGTTAAGGTTTTTGTTGTTCTAAAATTACAGTTCTAAAATTAAAGTTAAAGTTAAAGACTCACCTGCTAAATAGTAACCCGACAATAATTAATAAACGGTGTAAAACGCTATGCAAAGATTAAGAGAACTCAGAAAAAGAATAGTACCGGTCGGCCTTCTATGTTTGTGTTTTTGTTCGTCAGTGAATGCCGAAAGCCAGCCTCTTAACGCTTTTTTAAGTCAATCCCAACGTGCCTTGTCTAATCAGGGAAATCCTGCTGCTGCAGCGTTGGAGATCGAACGTCAGGATCCGCACCTGATTTCTGGTGGCATGGTTCAACTAAGTGTGGGCCTGGAATATGGAAATGTCGATCAACTCTTTAACAAGATTAATGAGCTGGCCGACTCATTTGAGCCCGGAGAGCCTGCCAATGGTGGCGGAAGCGGTGGTGGAAGTGGAAACGGCGGATCCGGAGATAACGGTATTAATCTGGATGAGCTTTTTAAAAAGTACCCACAGTTAGAAGAACGCCTTAAACGAGTTGAAAATGAAATCACGATTGCAGCTTCTTTATTAGCGTTAATCGGTTCCGAAGGTTATGCAAAAGCAGAGCTTGCCGTTGATTTGCCTTTTGTTCTCAGTGAAGATTTTTTTCAGGGAACTTTAATGATGGGAGTGAATACACTTGCTACCTCAAAGGCACTGGGCATCGTGGAAGCATTTAATTTCAATAAAGGTACTGCCAAAGCTCAGCTGCAGACTTTAACGGGTATTAGTCCGCTTGACCCTGCCAGAACACTAGATTTAACGGGTGGCGTTTCTTTATTTTATGATCCGGCAACAGGCAAGTCGCGTTTAAAATTTAATAACGACAGCTTGTTATTAATAAAAGCAGCTAAAATATCGAAGTGGGTCTTTTCGTATAGTCGTAAGGCAAAAAGTACTCAGTCGGGCGATCTTTACTGGGGAGTAAAGCCTTCTTTTTATCGCGTGGGGCTGACAAATGCCGATGCTCGAATTGGTGACATTAGCGACTCAGAGGCGCTTTTCGATGATATTAAAAATGCACCCTACGTATACAAAAATGGTATGGATATTGATCTGGGCTTAGTCTGGGCAACGTCTCATTACCAACTTGGGGCTACTTTACTTAACCTGACTGAAAGTACTTATAAGTTTCCTGAACTGGATGAGCGGCGTTACCAGTCAACCGAAATATTAAGTCAGCTGGATCATCACGAGCAGTTCACCATGGAACGACAACTGCGCCTTGAAGGGAGCTTATATACTCAACAAAGAAACTGGAACCTCGGTATGGATCTGGAAGTCAACGCTATTGAAGATCCCATGGGTGATGAATATCAATGGTTGAACTTAATTGGCGGATATTCATCGAGTAGCTGGTGGTTGCCCAGCGCAAGACTTGGTTTGAGTAAAAACCTGGCTGGTACAGAACTTACCTACCTGAGCGCCGGAATAACGCTCGCCCGATACATCAATCTGGATATTGCCAGCACTTTCGATTCCGTGAAAATTAGTAACAGTGAACTGATGCGTGGATTAAGTGTCAGGTTGGGATTTCAGTTTGCCTACTAGTTTTTTTGTCTGATTAATAACAGAAAATAACTGACGACTAATCAATCGCTTTATTAATAAAAAAAGTCTTATTGATAAAATAGATTAATCGCATCAAATACACCTTGCAGTAGCATTTGCGTACCAATAACAGCCAGAATAAGGCCCATAAGACGCGAAATAACTTTTATTCCATTGTCACCAACAAAGTGAACAAGCCGGTTACCATTAATAAAGCAGATATAGGTGATCAGGCATATTACAAAAAATGCTGCAACGGTGATAAAGCTCTCCAGAAGCGTTCCCGCCGCAGCGTAGTTCATTGCGGTGGCAATTGTTCCAGGGCCGGCTAATATGGGAATGGCCAATGGAGAAAAAATAATATCTTCGGCGCTCTCGGCTGTATCAGAATAAACCTCAGCATCGGGTCTGGAATCCATTGTTGTATTTAGATCAGAATTTAAATCAGAACCAGTTTCTGACTTTGTCATTGCATGTGGATGGGTCACTTTTGATTTGTGCCCGGTTAACATATGAAAACCGACCAGAAAAACCAGAATGCCACCGGTAATTCTAAGTGCTGGTAATGAAATGCCAAAGATTTCAAAAATAGCCTTACCTAACAGACTAAATACTAAAATAATAAAAAAAGCAATGAATAGCGATTTAAATGCAACTCGCCTTTGTAAGGTCCTTGAGAATTCACTAGTTAACCCTATAAATACAGCCGTATTTGCGACTGGATTCATTATAGCGAAAAATCCCATCAATACCGTTAACAAATGTTCTAGCAGGCTTATCATTACGATTATTATTTTGGTTGAAAGTAATCTGATTCTATCCTTAAATGTTATAAATACAAAATACTTTATAGCAAACGCTTATTGGCAGAGGAGATTACTATAGGCTGATGAGCAGTTTAAAAGCAAGGCGAAGTTATGGAATGAATTTAAGTTAATTAAGTAGTGAAGTGAGCCTTTGATGTATCAGGTGTGCGAGAGAATGAATATTGTTTTGAGTACAAAAGGGTTTTTCGGGTTTGCTATGGATATAATGCAGGGTCGCTATTACACCCTGATAGCGAAAACTGATTTTATAGCTGTTACCGACAGTATTCTTAGACTCAGAAAGTTGATAAGCATTATTGCCGAGCGAACTGATTGACTCATAACCGCTCTTTTGTTTTAAGCGATCTCCATCCCACAGGAAATTGACATTTCTACCATTTGAAATATAAAGGGATAGTGCGTTGTTATAGTGAGTGGAAAACTTCCGATAGCAGGCAAAATTGTTTCTTGTGTTCTCAGCACCACTGACATTTTTTTTTGTTGATGCACCGCAGGTTCTTCCTATGTCCTCAGGTTGTAGTAGCAGATCGCAATTGATATCCAGAGCTTCACTGGAAAGTGAAAAAAACAGAAAAAATATACAGGTTATATAGCTCGTAATTTTCATAGCTTCCTTTCAACTGCTCATTAAAGCATAACACTCTGGTACCGCCGAAGAAAAAAATTAACAAAGTCAAACAGGTTGAAAAACAAAGCGGTACTCTACCAGTATAGATAATTTTTATTAATCTGCTGTCACCTTTGGTTGGTTAATAAAGGAAAAAGTATGTTGAAAGTTGTAATTTATGGCTGTTGTTGATTGAAAAAATGATATCACCCGTTACAATAACGGCATAATATCAGGTAAGTTGCTGTTTTAAGTAAACACTTTGCATTATTGGAATATTTTAAAGCGTTACACGTATTATGGTTATTGTTTGTGATTCTAAAAGGAAAAAGTATGGTTCATGTTCTTGGGTTTGTTGTTCAGTCTCTTGGTTTGTTTGCTGCGGCAAAATTATTAAAAGTTAATCTTAATATTATTACTGCTGCTATAGTGATTCTGGTGGGTAGCATTGTTTCAGTCGTTTTTCCGGAAGATCTAATTGGTTTTATTCTTGGTATGTTGGTGTTTTTTATTTGTGTCAAACTGTTTGATAAAAATTGTGGCTTGTTCGAATTTGTGGGGCTAATTGTTATCAGCCTTATTGTTCAGTACATCATTCTCGATAAGATAATTTTTCCTTTAATAGTAAATAGTGGTAACACGGCAATTCTAATTAATGGTTAGAATGTAGAAAAAAGGCGAAAAAAGGGCCGGCATGGCCCTCTGTCTTTAACTAACTTGCTGAACATTATTTGCCAGGTTGTTGTTTTAGTCGAGTCAGGTGACTAGCCATTCGGGAATGACTCAGTTGTTCAATAAAGTCAGCATTCAACTCGTTATTACTGATATCCAGATCCGTTAATTCATCAAGAAACTTTATATAAGAAAAATTGCTAACATTAGTGTTACTTAAGTTAAGCTGTCTTAATGATTCCTTATTGTTCCTTAAATTAACAAATTTTAATGATGGGTTATTGCTCAGGTCAAGTCGCTTCAACTGTTTTAATTCATTAAGAAAACGAACACCTGATAAATCATTGTTGCTTAGATCAAGCTCGGTAAGTTCCGGCAGTCTTTTTAATAACGGGTTATATATCAAATGATTTTTTATCTTTGTATTACTTAAGTCCAACCGTTTTAAGGTGTCACCCAGTGGTTTACTATCTTTCGTCAGGGTATTAATATCCAGCGGGTTGTTACTCAAATCCAGTTCTTTAAGTGCCGTAAGTTGAGATATTCCTTCCGCACTCTTAATGCCTTTTGCACTGCAATGTAAATGGGTTATCTCTTTCACATTAACCTTTTTTGCAGCAACTGCAGACTGCTTTATACATTGGGCCAGATTAGTATCAGAAAAAGATAACTGATTAATTGCTACCGATCCAGATTGAGTTTCGATATTTTGTGATTTTGAAATACTGATTTGACTACTTAACAAACTGGTCAGGGTCATCAGAACTAACAGAGATAAGAATAGTAGTTCTTGTCTGGTGTAAAAAGTATTCATTTTAAACCTCGGTTTTTTGAGTGTTGACAATGACATAGAAAGTGGCGCTACTATAATCCTGTTAAAAGAAATATGTACCACTAAATTGTTGAGAGTGTGCGCTAGTTTGTTAGTATTTTGTGTTCTGCCGTTTAAAAATGTATCTAAGTGTAGGTGAGGGGCAGAGGTTGAGACCTGGTTACCAGAATGGAGGTTTTCTTAAGATAAATTGAAACCTGGCATGGATATCTCGAAGGATCTCGTTAACAAAAGATTCTGTAAGTAAACATTATGATTGGTGAATGGGGGAGCCCATAGGTCCAGGGAACTCTCATAAATTAACGAATACTACAGCCAGGATCCTTAACATGCGCATCGCCATAAACTGCATAAGAGAGACATTTTAATCCGCCACGACACGATGAGAGATTGTTGCAGCTTTCACATCCCACGCTCGTTTTGTTGGTGTCTCTTAAGTTTCGTAGAAGTGGAGACTGATAATATAAAGATGCAAGTGGTGTATCCAATACGTTGCCAACTTTTACAGGCATTCGACGGCAAGGAAATAAATCACCATTTGGCATAATAGTTACTAATGTTTCCCCTGCGACACATCGATAAGCCGACTCGCCCGAATATTGAAATTGTAAAGCTCTATGCATTTTAATTCTGGTAATCGTTTTTGAATCTTGCTTGCATGTATCTGCTTCATAGCGCATGACTTTGAAAAACTGGCTGGTTTCCTGTTGATTCATTAATAATTCAAAGCTATTTTTACTACTGCCTTCAGGAATTAATCTGTCGGACCATAAGAAATTAACATTTAATTTTCGGCAAATATCTGCAACAGAACTGAAAAACAGGTGATTCATTTTTGTCGCGGTAAATGATACCAGGACTCGAATATTCTGTTTTTTTAATCTCTTGATCGCCAGCACAGTCTTATCAAATGAACCTGCACCTCTGATTTGATCGTGCTTGTTTTTATCACCATCCAGACTGACTTGAATATATTTAACTTGCATTTTCGCAAGCTTTACTGACCATTTGTCATCAATTAATAAACCATTAGTTAGTATGGAAAAGGTAAACCATTCACTTTGTTGTTCTATGCATTCCAGTAGTGCCAGAAAGTTTTTATTAACAAAAGGCTCTCCACCCGTTAAGGTGATATGTCCTTTCGCCTTGTTACGGTTTTCCCGTCGGAAAAACATGACCAGGCAGCGAAATTGTTCAAGAATTTCTAGTAATTCACTCAGTGCTAATCCACTGTCACTGTATTCGTCTTGATAACAATGGGAGCATCTGAGGTTACATTTGTCGGTAATATGCCATTGAAGGTGCGGAACTCTGGTGAGTTTTTTGCGATTTGAAAAAATCAGTTTTTTGAAGTCAGTGACTTTCATTAGCCACAACCACCGCAACCGCCACTACAGCCGCCGCCACAACCACCGCCGCATCCGCTACTATTATTGTTGTTCTCACTAAACACCTGGGAAAGGGTTGCAGGAGATAAAAGCCAACAGCCTATAAAAGTTATCATGGCGAGCAGCTCAAAGCTGCGCAGGCCATCCTGGTAGCTGATAATCGCGCGATTTACGGCTACAGTAGTAAAGAGAATAATGATAAGCAGGCGTTGATTTTTTGCAATCGTGTGTCTTAACAGGAGAGTGAAGAAAAAGAAAACAATGTATTTTGCTATAAAGTCAGGCCCATCAATTGACGAACTGTTTTTGTACACGTAAAGATTACAGAGTAAAATAATAATAATCATGAATAGAAATGCCAGTCCCATTTTCTTGTTTTCTACTTCATTAATTGGGAGGTTAGCCGCTCCTGAACTACTGCTTTTTATAGCCCTTTGAAGAGAAAATGACTTTCGACATCTTCGACACACGATTTTTGATTTATCTGCTTTCTGTTTGCATAAACAATAAGGACAGCGTATAACAGAGTTATTTACCATTCCAATGCTTCTCCACGTAGGAAAGAATATTATCCAGGAACAGGAATAAATTACCGTGAAGCTGTTCAATTTCAGTCGTTGACAAATTGTTGTAAATATCTGGCAGGGTATAAAGCGTTTTCAAAACGGAACTCGAAAAGCTAAATTTTTCCTGTAGCATCGTTATGCGCTGTAGATAATCTACTGGTAGCTCCATGTCATCACATCGAGGTACCTCAAAAACGTCAATGAAAATTGCATTCTTAATAGAAATGACATATTTAAGATAAGTTAAGTTTGGTCCCTTTATAACAAAGGCGTGTACCAGCTTTAACCGAAGGTTTCTCAGTGCTTGTTCAGCGAGAAATCGTTCTCTATCAAGCGGGATATTAATTCCAGCCAGGATATCTTCGCCACTTAACACTTTATAGTGACGTTTAATACTTAAAAACTTGATGGCGAAGCTCTGAAAGGTATTTTCTATTCCTCTCATGCCAAGAATAAAAGGGTCTATCTCTGGTCTGTGTTTGAGTAAATGATAAATTGCGGAGTGAGCTTCCGGAGTAGAGATTTGTAGAACAATTAATAAGTTGAGATCAGATTTTGCATTCTGACTTCCTTTAACAGAACTCCCATACTGAATCAGTGAGTGCAGGTTTTCACCCAAAGCCGCTTCAAAGTTCTGAATTAGCGCTTTGCTATTGTTTTCAGGTTTTTTTCTAAATAAATTAAGTAATTTTGACATGGTTCCTTCTTTATATTGACATAATTGTTCCGACTTTGTGATTGTACGTAACTCAACGAGGCAATGCAATACCCTGATTTTTGCTTAACACAGGTTAGATTTTGTGTTGGTGCAGCAATAAACTTTTCCTGTAATAAAGAATTTCTGTACATTAAAGAAGCTGCGTTAGAGGTAGCGGAAAATCTTATAAAAGTGTGGTGAACTATTTTCAGTACTGCTGAGATAATCTTCCTTCTGGATACACCAATTAGTTGTGAGTAACTTGCTTATAGTCATAAAAAGTTAAGTGAATGATAGTAAGCGAAATGTTTTCGATAAAAGTAGAAAATGAGTTGAGGACGATTGGTTTGTGTTTTTTATATAAGAGCAGGCAGAATAAAAAACGCAATAAGCTAGAGTGAGTGGTTTCGCGATATAAAGAAAATAAACAATAACAACTGGTTTTTGCACAAAAAACTATCAAGTAAACTTATGAGTAAAGGAGAGTGACGATGTATCTCAATGTGGGGAAGTTCAATAAAATTATAAGTTCTTTATTTAATTTTCTAATGACTAAATGGTCATGTAAATTAAAAGTTAGTGTTTGCACTAATTTAAAATTAGCGTCTAAAATGGCTATTCTATTGCTTTTAGTCGAGCATGGTACGGTTGGAGCAACACAATCTGAAGATAAATACTTGTATGTGCGCGATGAAATATGGAGTGAGT
Source organism: Kangiellaceae bacterium (assembly GCA_016743995.1). GTDB lineage: Bacteria > Pseudomonadota > Gammaproteobacteria > Enterobacterales > Kangiellaceae > Aliikangiella. The sequence goes on from JADGFG010000114.1 coordinate 12,836, forward strand.
TACATCGTAAACTTGTAGCAAGTGATTTTGAGGGTATATCTAACAGAAGGAAACGTTTACGAACTTTGTTTTCAGAGGTGCCTGCTGAATTTGCGTTTGAATTTCACAGCGAGCTAGGTTTGACCAATACGGGAGGTGAGTTTTCACAAGTATTTCACCATCGTCTGGCGACATCAGTTCGTAAAAAATTATCAGGTATCCTGGCGGGTAATTCTGATGCTAACTCGTCAGCTGGAGAAATCCGTGTTACGAAAAATAATACAAGACCTGCAGAAATAACTGAAACAAAAGAAGAGAGATATCTGCATATTCGTCATGTTATCTGGAATAATCTTTTTCAGTCACTTAGTTCAGATGAAACCGATGAGCTTTATCAGCGAAGAGTACGATTACGAAACGTTTTTTCAAAAGTACCTGTGCAGTTTGCAGCAGAATTTTATCAGGAACTTGGTGCTGTCAATACCGGTGGTGAATATTCAAATGTTTTTCATACTCGGCTAGCTAAGGTGGTCAGGGATGAGTTGCTGGAAATACTTATAAATATTACAAACAACTCAACAGTAAGAGTGCCACAAAATTCAAATGATAGTTCTAGAAAGAGTTTGAAGGCGCCATTTTTTGGAAGTGCCTCCCTTCCTGTTGAACTGGAGAGTAAACTTCAATCTATACTGCAGGAAGACAGGCAAATCATAGAGGCTCTGGACAGAGCCACAAAAGATAGATTGAGGTGTATGTTCGACAAATTACGTACTTCTACTGTCGATGATCGCATGATTCAGTGGCGTGCCATTTGTCCTCGTGATTTTGCTGGCCCTGTTAAAATGAGCTGTGAACTTTCGGGAAGTAACATTTCACAAAAGGCACTTATGGATTCGATTAACTCTCAAGCTGAAGTATCAGTTGCTGGTGCAAATCTTGGCTTTATCAAACACGTTAGAAGTCTGATGGTGTCGTTGAGGGAGTTTGGCCCGCTTGCGGACTTGAATTATATCGATATTAATGACCAGATATATTGGACTAATCATTACCTGGAGCTAATGACTACAGCGCCGCATGGCGGAGGTTCTATGGCTGCTGATGAATATGTTTATATTAAAGCGTGGCTCAGGGAACAACAAAGAAATGAAAATAGTATCCTCTCTTGTTTTAAAAACTAAGTAATTTCCGTTGTGAAATTATGATGAGAGTTTCTATCTGTAGTTAAAGTGAGATAAAAAAGCACTTCATATCACTAAAACAAGAAGGCAAGGTTTTATTCAAGTATTTTTATAAAAAACATGATGTATGGCGTGTTTTAACGATCAGGAAGGGATGGTATGACATTATTTACAGCACTAAGTAAGCAGTATATAAATTTAACGAGTAAGGTTGTTTTTCTTTTTATTACTTGTTTCTCTGTACAGGTTAGCTCAACAGCAAGCCTTGCTGCAGAAAATAGAATTGACGACATTGTTGTTAAAGTCAATGGCGTAGAAGAGTCTTATACCGTAGTTCGTGATGCCCAAAATGAGCTTCAATGGTACACCATTCCTGGAAGTGTGAATGCTTATACTCGAACAATAAATGGAGTTACTGAACCTGATTTTGCATTAATCCGCTACCAGTTTAAAGATCCCGATAATGCCCAGGCAATGCTGGAAGGTGGTTTACTGCAATTTGCGGCGACAACTGCTATTTCACCGGAAGCGCAAACTCAACTAAAAGCAGCCATCACTGCAAAGGTTGGCAAAAACAAGGCGATCCGAATATCGCCAATACCATTTAATGAAGCAAACGTTAACATCTATTCACCGGGCTCTGGTAAATTGATCGCTGGTGCTGCTCAGGGAGCAGGTATTGCTCCTTTGCATGGTAAAAAAATGGTGTTTTCCATTCCTATGACTAAAGTGGGTGCTGATGTATATGAAGAGCTCGTTAATGGTAATACTGGCATACCTGTAGTTATTGATTATTCGTTTAATGGTTTGACTCCTCCCGCTGGTTTCAGGGTAGAAGTCGACTGGGATCAAACTTATAAACATTATAGCAAGGACCAGAAATTTGCTGCAAAGGCAAGTTATATGGGCCTGGTTGGTGGTTCTACAAATATTGATAAGCAAAAAATCAGAGAAACCTTACTTAAGGAAAAGTGTATCAATGTCCTCGTTACAGAAGGTGAAAGTTATTCTAAAGAGGATATTGATAAATACCTGGAACCTATTTTAAGCCGTATCAATAAGGAAATTATGGCTGAATTTGCTCCGCCGGAAAAAGTGATTCCAGCAAAGTCCAGAGGCACATCTGCAAGTGGTAAATATTTTTCTGCTGCCTATTCGTCGAGTATCAAGGATATATCCCAGGTAAAAAAGGGTACGGAGATTATTGATTTTACCGTTCGAAAGCATCAGGTAAGAAAATCCGTTGTTTCCGGATTTATTGGTATTGGTCGGTATAGTAAAGAGATAAAAGAGAGACTTGTCAGTATTGTGCCTCTTGGTCCATGGCAAAGTGCATTTTTCTTACTACCAAATGTCGGTGGTAGTAGCGAGCTTGGTATCACTCAGGTTGACCTGGAAATCGGATTATCAGATAACGAGCAAGTTCGTCAATCTCAGGTGGTGGTGTGGACACCAGATGGAGGTTGGAAAGATCGTAACGGTAAGTTACGTACTGTTCTTTCATTTGCTTTAATGGGGTTAACGGCATCTGGATTTGATGTGACAAAAGCGAAATTTAAAACTAAAGCACAAATTACCCTGAAGAGAGAAGTATTAACCGTTAATCAGACAATGTCTGTATTTGATGGAGAAACGGCTATCAGAACGCCGTTAACTGCTGTAGACGTTGTCGCTGTAGATG
>JADGFG010000115.1 GCA_016743995.1 Kangiellaceae bacterium
GCTAAATAGTGTAAACACAGATGATAAATTTGGGATAACACAACTAAGAGAGTGCATCAAAAATAAAAGAGAAGGTGTTTTTGTTAAGTATGATACAGATATTTATGAAGAAACACTTGATTTTATTAAGGAAAAAAGCGAAATTAAGTTAACGGCTTTTATTTGTTTGCTTGAACATGTTTTCAGCACAAACATTAAAAGTATAAAGCAAGTTATGGATGAAAATAAGACGGCTATAAATCAACTTGAACGAAATATGTATTATAATTCCCTGGAACATATGTTCAAGCAGGAAAAAAAATTCGCAGAAGGAAGTGCCAGCCAGAAAACTGATTAAAAGGTCACTTCTTAGTGACCTTTTTTGTTTGTATCAGGCTTTTCACCCTTGCTTCTAATCGAGTAAGCCCCGTTTTTTTTCCTATCTGCAGTGCTTCTTCTGGTGTTTTATCCTCATATTTAAAAGCATTTAATGCAAAGAAAGCACCCACTCGGTTTCCGCTGGCGCAGTGCACCAGAGTGAGCTCATTGCTACCGGAAATCGCTTTGTTGAATGTAATAAGATTGTCCAGGTTAACATCGCTCATGTCCGCAACAGGGATGCTGATATATTGCATGCCTTCAGATTCGACTATCCGTTGCTCGTTAAAGTCAGTTAATTCATTTTTCCCGCGCAGGTTGATGACAAATTTACCACCCGCTTTTGCAAAGTTTTTTAAATCATCAGTGTCGGGTTGTCCGCCCGTAATATATTTTTCTGAATAAAGCGAAGCATTGGATAATTTGAGCTGGTTAAGTAAGTCACTCTCACTAGCTAACGCAACGGAAGAAATAAATAAATGAGTTAGCAGTAGAGTAGTAAAATATCTGGATAGTTTGTTTAACATATTGAGTGTTCCGTTAATGGTATTTGCCTTTACAGGTTTGATTACGCCTGCTCATTATTCCTGCCAGCAAAGCGATTAATAACAGGTAAAATCCAAAAGAGCCACCACCATTATAGCCTTCTTTGTGTTTAATAATAACGCTTTTTGTTTTAACGACCCTGGATTTAAAGCTTTTTAACTCACTTTCAAGGTTGGTTGTCATGTCAGCGACTGCTAACTGAAAGCTTTCCTGTGATTGTTCAGAAAGTGTCTGGTTGATCTCAATGGCTACGGACGAGTGGTTCACTTTATTTATTCCGGGTGCTCTGAATAATAGTTTTTCAGTTTTGACATCAAATACGGAGGTGTCAACAAAGGTTTGCATGGAGTTCTCATTTCCTGGTGTCAGGTACATACCGACAATTGTCCAGTACAAAAAGGCTGCTTTGTTTTCATAAGACTGAGAAACCTGGTCATAAGAAAGCAAAGCCATGACATCAATAGCATAGAGTCGTGATATTTGCTTAATGGTTTTAAATCCCTCTCCACCTTTAAGATAGACGCTGGGAATGATTTCTATACTTTCAATGTAAGGGTACTTTGAAAAAGTCTGTTTCACTTTGTTCAATAGCTCAACTTCACTAAAATGAGTCAGTTTATGTGCGCCCTGAGTTTTAGTGGGAACAAAAGCGACTCCAACACGAACCGGTAAATTTAGCTCTGGCGTTTCGGTTTTTAATGCCACACGGTCATTTTTATCCGAATAGAGAAAATCAGTCAGGCTACTGGAAATAGAATGGGTTCCTGTTTTTTGATTAATTAATGTACTACAGGATGTTAATAGCAATAAACTTGAAATAATAATGATCGCCCGTATTTTTTTCATAACAGATCCTTGCGTGTTGATTGTTTTAATGAAGACAGGGGGATGTTAATGCTGAAAAATAGATGATGTCGAGGGGTTAATGAATCGTATAATTATTCATGACCGGAAGTATCATCAGGCAATACGTTTTGTGGAAGTGAGGGATTTTATGCAAGCCAGGTAACCTGTTAGTCAGTTCAGATTACCCGGATTTATCCTGTTAATACGTATTTCTTGAGTGTGGTAAGTCGCTATTATATTGTACAAACTCCACTTCGTAGCCGTCAGGATCAATAAAATAAACATTTTCTCTTGAAGGCTCTATTGATCCTTCGTTGGATATTTTGAAGCCAGCATCTTGCAATCGTTTTATGATTCCTTTGATATCGTTAGTGGCAAAAGCATAATGCGCGAGCCCGACCTGATGCCCTTTTAAATCTCTATTGTTTCCTTCGCCGTTATCATTAAGGGCCAGGTATTGATAGTCGTCTCCAAAATGAATCCAGTTTTTGAGTTTGCCATACCAGTCATTTTCTCCGCCGCCGCGAATACTCCAGTGAGGAAAGGCTGCCTGATAAAAAGAGAGTGATCTTTGAATATCGGTGACAACCAGATTTAAGTGTTCTAAATGTAACATGAGTTCACCTCGATTGTTGTTCATGTTGAATTAAATTAAACCAGTGCATTGCGTCTATTCATTATGCTATTTGCCAGGGGGGATTGAGTCGGTTTTTTCCGGCATAAAATAGTTTGATTTTATTGCCAGAGGGATCGTTGAGTTCTGCTTCTCGCCACAGGTATTTCTGATCGGTTGGTCGTTGAGAAAACACAATGCCTTTGGCAATTAGTTGCTCAACCCATTGATCCAGTGCTTCATGCTCAAAATAGATAACGGCACCATTTTCAAATACCTGTTCGGTCAGTGAAAGTGAAAAAGTACTATCCCCCAGAGGACATGAGAATCGTGCGTAGTGCGGCGTATCAACAATCAGCGTAAAGCCCAGCAGTGAATAAAACTGAATAGCATCGGGCATGTGGTTCACCGGTAATGTTACCTGGTTTAAATTCATAACGAATACCTCAGGGTTATAGATAACATTGGTAAAGCATTTGCTTTACCAATGTTTAATAAAGTAAATGATTTATTTAATAAAGTAAAGAGTTTTATAAAGAAAATGCTTTACATAGTCTGAAGGCGCGGGATAATAAGCAAGGGAAAGTGTCTGGGTATAAACAAGCATAACGCGGTCGCCTGGTGAGAATCCAACACCTGGTTTTGAGGATAACTGATTGAAAACACCGGAAAAAATAATAAATCGCCTTAAAGTGAATGGGCCGCAAACAGCCAAAATGTTAGCTGAAGCACTGAACCTCACTACCATGGGGGTACGCCAGCATGTTCAACAGCTGGAGGAAGATGGCGATGTCATCTTTGAAGACAGAAAAGCCACGCGTGGTCGACCTGTCCGTTATTGGTCCTTAACGCCACAGAGTAATACTCATTTTGCCGATGGTCATGAGCTATTAACTGTTCAGCTATTAGATTCTGTAAAAACCGTATTTGGTGAGAATGGATTAGACCAGTTGATTACACAAAGAGAAAAGGACGCAATGAAAATATACCATCAGAAACTGGATCAACATCAGACCTTAAAAGATAAGTTAAAAGCATTGGCAGAGGTGCGTAGTGAAGAAGGGTACATGGCAGAAATTAAACAAGAAAAGGGTATTTTCTGGTTGCTGGAAAATCATTGCCCCATTTGCTCTGCGGCATCGCACTGCTTAAATTTCTGTCGCTCCGAATTAAAACAGTTTCAGAGCCTGTTTAAGGGGTTAGCAGTTATCAGCCGCGAAGAGCACATTTTGCAGGGGGCAAGACGGTGCGCCTACAAAGTGACGCCTGTTGAGAATTAAATGTTCATTGGTTGTTTTCAATGGGTATGACTATATCGGCTTCAGACTCACTGGAATTCTGTTTTTCTGATGCAGAGCAATCTGATTCAGGCATATCAGTTTCAGAATTACCAGCGCTGGAACTATCATCCTCAGAAACAGGACTATTGATACCGGTTGTGTTTCCAGCTGGAAGGTTTACCTGATGATTGTTTTTATTATTCTGATTCTCTGTATCTCTATACTTAAGAGTGTCGTAAGCCGACTGGATGAGCAATGCGGTACCAATTGCTCCACCAACAGCGGCCCCAATCATAAAATTAGTCGCACCATGTTGAAACAGTTGCGGCCTGATTAAGCCATAGCCTAAAACAGTTAAACCACCTATGCTCGATGGTATACCCAGATATTTAGCCAGGCTAGTTTTGTCATGGCTTATTTCTTTAACGATTCTTCCACACCAGGTTGCACTGTGATCGTCTTTATTATTGGCGGGAGCAAGTTCTCGTGGTGCGGGAATAGCATCGATGTTAACTATGTGAGGACTACCTGGCATTTTTTTAGCTCCTGGTCAGTTGGGTAGAAATTATTTTAGCGATTTTTATCTCGATTATTAATACACTATCCTCTATCAATCTTTACCGTTTTTCCAGTAAGTAGTTGCAAAAAAAAGCACGCTGAAGTTGTTGTGTGTAACCCATGGTGAATGCTCTGGTAAGTTTTGTGTGTTTTAGTTAAACTCCTTTGTCATTACATTAAGTATTGTTTTGGACGTATTATTTTATAAATTTTGTTTATTAACAAACTGGAAAGTCTGGCTGTTTGCAATGATTGTAAATTGACAATTTAACACCATCACTGTGTGTATTATTGAATGAACTCGGAATCTATCGCAACTATTTCTTTATTTAACCTGGCGTTGGCTTTTGTACCTGTTGCTGCGGCATTAACCATTTTAATCTGGTGGTCTCTGAATGCTGGTAAAGCGATCTATGCATTGTCCAGAATGCTGATTCAGTTAATGCTGATTGGTTATTTTTTGACTTTTATTTTTGAGTCCGATAGTGGTTATGTGGTTGTTGGCGTATTAGCCATTATGGTTTTTTCATCCAGCTGGATCGCACTTGGAACGGTGCCTGAGCGTAGAAAGCAGTTATATCGTTATGCGTTATTGGCAATTATTCCCGGTGGTGGTATCACCTTATTCTTTATCAGTCAGATTGTGCTGGAGCTGAGTCCCTGGTATTGGCCGCAATACCTTATCCCGCTGGCAGGAATGATTTTTGCCAATGCAATGAACAGTGTCAGTTTGTCCGCTGAAAGAATAACGACTGAGCTGAGTCATGGTGCCAGCTATAAAGAAGCCCGCAATACAGCCTTGCAAACCTCTCTTATTCCGGTTTTTAATTCATTATTTGCTGTTGGGCTGGTGTCACTACCCGGTATGATGACCGGACAGATTTTATCCGGGGTTTCTCCGCTCATTGCGGTCAGATATCAGATTATGGTGATGTGTATGATTTTTGCTTCTTCTGTTATTTGCTCTGCTTTATTTATGATGTTGGCCAGGTCTGATTTTTTGAATGAAAAGTCTTAACATCACGAGCTGGATACTGCCTGAAGTTATTAAATCTTACCTGTTTCAGGTTACCTCTTTTTACATTATTATTATATTTTTTAACGAGATAATAATACAGAATATATAGGCTTATTCAAGTTTACTTATTAGTAAACAGGTTTTATTACGGGTGGATTGAGCGTATGTATTATATGAGCCCGAATATTAAAGCTCATGTGATGATTAATTTATTTTAATTAAAGATAATTTCATTATGTCCGGAAGAGTTGCAGCTAGTGAATCAACATCGTTACTACCGAAGAACCCTTTGAAAAAGTGTAAACCCCCAGAAGTTATGGGAAAGAAGGTTAAAGAATCGAAAGTAAGAGAGATGTCAATACATGAAAAAAATCAAATTCATCAATTTGAGAGTAAATTCAAAGCCAACAAAAAATAAGTTTTATTGCTCCGATAAGTATAGTCACTGAATATTTCAGATCAAAATAACACATTGAATATTCACTCGTTGTTATTGGCCATTTTAAGTTATTCCGACACATCCTGTTAAATATCAGGCAGATTTTGATTTCTCGCATATTCGGTGTATCCTTACAGTGATTGTTGTTTCTTCGAATGGGTTGAATTAAGGTTATTGATTAGTGTTGCATCTGAGTCGCATTTTAACAGTATTTTGTTTGCTGATGGTCGTTGCCGGCCAGACGGCAGCTGTTGCTGTGTCCAGTTGTTCTATGGAGATGCAGGCTGCTTCCTCTATGGAAAATAAAGCCCCCGCAGTTAATAACCCATCTGCCGTACATGAGCATCATTCGACCGCTAGCGATAATGATTGTTGTCAGTCAGACAGTCACGGTGCTTCTAAGATTCATAGCGTTTCAGGCCATCATAGCACTTCAGATAACCACTGCACTTCAGATAACCACTGTGCTATGGGTAGTGGTTTGTCAGTAGCTTTGTCTGAATCATTAATTTTCAGCAAAACAGCTGTTTTATCTCAACGGGTTGTATCAAACCAGCCAATGTTAGCTTCCTATATCTCATCTACTCTCTTTCGCCCCCCCATTTCTGGTTAACCCTGGACTAGTCTGGTTAAATCTGATCGGTCTACATTAAATCTGATTTTAATTTTCAGTACTAGTTCGTGTGATTGACCTGGAATACGGTTCATTTAAGAATCGTATTGATTTAAAAATAATGGCGCATATCAGATAATTCTTCTGCTTTAACCTGTTGATGATGCAGGTTTTATCAAAGTACTTAACGGTGCCAGTGAAAAATTTATAAGGAATGGAGCAAAATGACTTCGTTATTGAGCAATTTTGTGAGTGTTAACTCGCTTGTAAAATGGAGAACACTGAGTTTTCTGGCAGGTTGTAGTCTGGCGGTCAATGTTAATTCGGCTATTTTACAAGGCTCAGATAAAGCATCTGAGTTTGGGGTAACTATGCAGGCGGCTGTTGCCACGGCACAGCAGAAGGATCCATTGTTGGTCAGGCAACAGCATTCACAAGATGCCATTGAGTCTATGAGCGTTGTTAGCAGCACATTACCCGATCCTGCAATGTCTGTAGGCTTTGCTAATCTGCCCACCGATGGTTTTGATTTCTCACAGGAAGCGATGACCCAGTTTAAAGTGGGATTAACGCAGCAGTTTCCAAGAGGAGACAGTCGAATCATCAGGCAGCAGCAACTGAAGCTTCTGGCTGGTCAGTATCCGCTTTTACGACAAGATAGAAAAGCAAAGCTCAAAGTGATGGTAAGCCAGGCCTGGTTGAACGCTTATAAAGCCCAGGAAAGTATTGCGCTGATTGAAAGTAACCGAGCCTTGTTTGAACAGTTGGCTGATGTAGCCCAGGCCAGTTACTCTTCAGCTTCAGGTAAAACACAGCAACAGGATCTGGTTCGCGCTCAATTAGAACTAACCAGGCTGGATGACCGTCTGACGTTGTTAAAACAACAGCAGGAAATGTTTTCACAGCAGCTAATGCGTTGGCTGACTGACCAGTTTGCTGATCGCTATTTACTCACCTCACAATCTGACCAGCCTGAGGGATTTAATGCTGAACGGTTTGCTTCGCAAGTACGCCTGTCCAGTCAGTTGCCAGATATTCAACTGGCTTATCCTGCGTTGTACCGCAAGGATGACTGGCGAGCGGCGCTCACAGAGCATTTGTCTGAACACCCACTTGTCATTGCGCTGGAGCAGAAAATAAAAGCCAGTCGTCGTTCGGTTGAGCTGGCCAGGCAAAAGTATAAACCTGCATTGAGCGTGAACGCGAGTTATGGCTATCGGGATGATGTTAATGCCAGTAGTGGAAATAATCAGATGGATGCGCACCGGGCCGATCTGTTTTCAATTGGCGTGAGCTTTGATATTCCCCTTTTTACCAGTAATCGTCAGGACCAGGAAGTCAGGGCTGCTATCTCTGACTCCGAAGCCATTAAAACGGATAAATGGTTTTTACTAAGAAAGATGTTATCGCTGATGAATACCGAAAAAGTGAAGCTGTCACGGTTGAATCAACGACTACAACTTTATCAGAAACAATTGTTGCCTCAGATGCAACAGCAGGCAGAAGCATCACTGACGGCCTATACCAATGATTCAGGAGATTTCGCTGAAGTTGTTCGTGCACGTATTGCAGAGTTAAACGCAAAGATTGACGCATTAAGCATTCGAGTAGAACGTCAGAAATCAATTATTCAGTTGAATTATTATTTTACAAAAGCTTCTGGCCCAGCCAATGAAAGCGTATCGAAAGCAGGCTTATCAACAGCACGAGTTTTGAGTCAGAAAAATGCTTTCAGGAGAGAAAAATGAACAACTCAATGAATCATCAGAAAAAGCAGATTCTTATTTTAATTGTTGGTGTTGTACTGGGGGCGATTGTGACCCTGTTTGTTAGCAGTATCACCGAGAATAAAAACAAAACAGATGACAATAGACATGAAGCTTCTGAAAGCCCAGAGCAGAGAAAACCTTTGTACTGGGTTGCGCCAATGGATGCAAATTATCGCCGAGATAAACCGGGCAAGTCTCCAATGGGCATGGATTTAGTCCCCTTCTATGCAGAAGAGGAAACCAGTATCAGTGAAGGGCCGGGCACCATCAGAATTTCACCAGATGTCATTAATAATATTGGCGTTCGTAGTACGCTTGTGCAGCGAGAATCATTACACCTGGAAATTAATACGGTAGGTTATGTGCAATACGATGAAGACCAGCTTGTGCATATTCATCCCAGAGTTGAAGGCTGGATTGAAAAGCTATATGTCAATACTTCGGGGGATCCGGTAAAAAAAGGACAGCCACTTTACGAAATTTACTCACCAGCGCTGGTTAATGCGCAAGAAGAATATCTGTTAGCGTTGGAGCGAAAAAATAAGCGCCTTATTCAGGCGGCAGAGAATCGTTTAAGTGCATTACAGCTACCTGTTAGAGCGATCAAACGGTTAAGGCGCGAAAGAAAAGTGCGCCAGAGTGTCACCTTTTATGCGCCGCAAAGTGGAGTGGTGGATAACCTGAATATTCGTCAGGGTTTTTATGTTAAACCGGGAACCATGATTCTATCAATTGGTACGCTTGAACAGGTCTGGGTAGAAGCTGAAGTTTTTGCTCGTCAGGCTTCTCAGGTAAAAGCGGGCAGAGCGGTTACTATGACACTGGATTTTTTGCCGGGAAAAAAATGGCAAGGTCAGGTGGATTATGTTTATCCGACTCTGGATACTCAGACACGAACGTTAAAAGTCAGGTTACGATTTAATAATCCTGAACGGCAACTAAAGCCAAACATGTTTGCTCAGGTGATTATTCATGCGGATAGCGAAGACCAGGTATTAATGATTCCCAAAGAAGCATTGATAAGAACAGGCAGCCAGGATCGTGTGGTACTGGCGCTAGAGCAGGGGCACTTTAAAACCGTTGAAGTTTTACCGGGAAGATTTGATTACGAAAACTATGAAATTTTAAGTGGACTAAAAGAAGGTGACAAAGTCGTTACTTCTGCGCAGTTTTTGCTGGACTCAGAGTCGAGTAAAACGTCAGACTTTAAACGCATGAACCACCAGCATGAGCATTCACATAAAAATGCAAATCCAGATGCCGATTCAGGTTTAGATTTAGGTTCAGATTTAGGTTCAGATTCAGCTATAAATAAAAATCAGAAGGAGCCGTGAATATGATTGTTTCCATTATTCGCTGGTCAGTGATGAACCGTTTTTTTGTTTTATTGATCACCGCTATTTTAGTCGGTGCAGGTATCTTTTCAGTAAAAAACACACCGGTTGATGCGATTCCAGATCTGTCTGATGTCCAGGTTATTATTAAAACCAGTTATCCCGGGCAGGCTCCTCAGGTTGTCGAAGATCAGGTCACTTATCCATTAACGACTGCCATGTTATCGGTGCCTGGTGCAGAAACCGTTAGAGGTTATTCGTTTTTTGGTGATTCTTTTGTTTATGTGATTTTTAATGAAGAGACTGACCTTTACTGGGCTCGAAGCCGAGTGCTTGAATATCTCAGTCAGGTTGCGCCCAGTCTGCCTACTGCGGCAAAACCCCAGTTAGGTCCTGACGCTACCGGTGTTGGCTGGGTTTATATTTATGCGTTGCAGGATAAAACAGGGCAACACGATATCAGTCAGCTGCGTAGCCTGCAGGACTGGTTTTTAAAATACGAGTTACAAACCGTGCACGGGGTGTCGGAAGTCGCGGCTGTTGGCGGCATGGTAAAACAGTATCAGGTTAAGATTAATCCCGATAAGCTCCGGGCATTTGCAATACCCCTGTCACATATTCAGACGGCGATCCGTCAGGGTAATCAGGAGGTTGGTGCCTCGGTGGTTGAAATGGCAGAAGCTGAGTATATGGTCAGAGCAACCGGTTATATTCGTAGTGAAAAAGATCTGGGTAATATTCCGCTGGGAGTGAATAAAAACGGAACGCCGGTTTTGCTCAAAGATGTCGCGGATATTACCATTGGTCCGCAGATGCGCCGTGGTATTGCAGAGCTTGATGGAGAAGGCGAAACTGTCGGCGGCATTATTGTGATGCGCTTTGGAGAAAATGCGCAAAAAACCATTGAAGGCGTAAAAAATAAACTGGAAGCATTGAAGTCCGGTTTGCCCGCAGGTGTGGAAGTGGTCACGGTTTATGATCGAAGCGCGCTGATTGAGCGAGCGGTTGAAAATTTATGGTCTAAATTACTGGAAGAGTTTGCGGTTGTTGCACTGGTCTGTATTTTGTTCCTGTTTCATATCCGCTCTTCACTGGTCGCGATTATCTGTTTGCCCGTTGGAATTCTGACCGCATTTATAGTCATGAAAATTCAGGGACTCAATGCCAATATCATGTCATTGGGCGGTATCGCTATTGCGATTGGGGCGATGATTGATGGCGCAATTGTTATGATTGAAAATATGCACAAGCATATGGAAGAGACTCCTTTAACTGAAAAGAATCGCTGGCAGATTGTAACGCGCTCTGCGAGTGAAGTCGGGCCTGCGTTATTTTTCAGTTTAATGATTATTACGGTAAGTTTTGTTCCCGTGTTTTCTCTGGAGGCACAAGAGGGGCGTATGTTCTCACCACTGGCATTTACTAAAACCTATGCAATGGCTGCGTCGGCAGCATTGGCCATTACGCTGGTACCGGTACTGATGGGGTATTTTATTCGTGGTCGAGTTATGCCAGAACATAAAAATCCGACTAATCGCTTTTTAACCGCACTTTATCTACCGGTTTTAAAACGAGCGCTCAGGTTTCCCAAAAGCACATTGAGTCTCGCTCTGGCGATTTTATTAACCGCATTATGGCCACTGGATAAAATGGGCAGTGAGTTTATTCCGCCACTGGATGAAGGGGATCTGATGTACATGCCAACCACTTATCCTGGAATTTCCATTGGTAAAGCAAGAGAGCTGTTACAGCAGACGGATAAGTTGCTTGGAACAATACCAGAAGTGAATCATGTTTTTGGTAAAGTGGGGCGAGCTGAAACAGCAACCGACCCGGCACCTTTAACCATGATTGAAACTTTTATTCAGTTGAAGCCTCAGCATGAATGGCGGGAAGGTATGACTACCGAAAGTCTGAAAAAAGAAATGAATGCGCTGGTTAAATTTCCAGGTGTGACTAATGCCTGGGTCATGCCGATTAAAACACGCATTGATATGCTGGCAACCGGCATTAAAACCCCGGTGGGCATTAAAATTGCTGGTCCAGAATTGTCAGTTATCCAGCAGATTGGGCAGCAACTGGAAGTTATATTAAAAGAAGTGCCGGGCACAGCATCTGTTTATTCCGAACGAGTTGCCGGGGGACGTTATATCAAAGTGGATATTCAACGTGAAAAAGCCGCCAGGTATGGTTTAAATATTAGTGAGATCCAGCAAGTGGTTGCTACCGCGATTGGTGGAATGAATGTAACCCAGACCGTTGAGGGTTTGGAAAGATACCCGGTTAATCTTCGTTACCCCCAGGATTTTCGAGATTCTCCAGAACAGCTGGCATTATTACCAATCATTACAGCAATGGGACAGCGAGTTTCGTTGGGGGATGTGGCCAATATCTTCATTGAAGATGGACCTCCCGGAATAAAAAGTGAAAATGCTCGTTTGAACGGGTGGTCTTTTATCGATATTGAAGGGGTCGATATTGGTAATTATGTGCAGCAGGCTCAACAACAGGTTAAACAGAAAATAAAGTTACCTGCTGGTTACTCATTAAGCTGGTCCGGACAATACGAATATATGTTACGAGCCAGAGAGAAGCTGGCTTATGTCATTCCTTTAACGTTGGCGATTATTGTTATCTTATTATTTATGAATTTTCGACGGTTTGCCGAAGTCGCTATTATTATGGGAACCTTACCTCTGGCTATGGTAGGTAGCATCTGGCTGATGTATATCCAGGACTTTAATTTTTCAGTTGCTGTCGGGGTCGGTTTTATTGCACTGGCAGGTGTTGCCGTTGAAATTGGTGTCATTATGCTGGTTTATCTGAATCAGGCCTGGGCAAAATTGTTAGCTGATGGCGATAAACCGTCAATAAAGTTAACTGATGACTCTTTAAGGCAGGCAATACTGAATGGGGCGGGAATGCGTGTACGACCAGTGATGATGACTGCCGCGGCCATTGTGATGGGATTGTTACCGATATTATATGGCACAGGCACAGGTTCAGAAGTCATGAGCAGAATTGCAGCCCCCATGGTTGGTGGAATGTTGAGTTCGGTTATTCTGACGTTGCTGGTTGTGCCTGTCGTTTATTATTTGTGGCGTATCAGGATAGTTAAGGCGGCTGAAGGCTAACAAAGTCGCTTGATTGAATTGTGATGAATCATGAGAATTAATGGCGGCATTAAAGCGATAAGTGACAGAATGATTATTCTGTCGGCTTGTGCCGGAATTTTGAAATAAATTCGAGCGGTCCGGGTATATAATCATTAAATAAATGAGTAGAATTCGGGGTTGATAGCAAATGATGTGGTCTTCCCCCCTCTGGAGCGTTGAGTGTATTTGATAAAAACACTAATTTGTATGCGTGGTTATGATAATGGCCGTCGTTTTCTGGCGATTAATATTAGCTGTTACCTGTTATTTCTGCTGTTAAGTCCAGTACTGGCGAAAGCGGGTATCCTGATGGTGTTGATGCTGCTGGTTTGTACCCCGTTATTATTGGCTGCTGGTCTTCGGCGAATTCATGATGCGGGTTTTGAACGGCCCTTATTGGCTCGACTACTTGCGCTGTTACCCGCGGCGGTGTTCTGGTTGTCAGCGTTTGTTGTGACTTATAGTCATCACTGGGCCAGCTATCTATTGCTGGTGGTAGCATTATTGGTAACACTTGCCATGGCGACAATCAGTTATGCAGGAATTAGTCATGCAGGAGCTGGTCACGCAAGCACCAGTCATTTAAGGAGCAAGAGAAATCCCCAGCTATATGTCATGGGATATTCAGGGCCAGTGGAAGAAACTACAAAGTCGCAGACAGTCTCTGAGGGGCATCAACAATACTCCAGAGTTGAACCCACGATAGCCAGCGCTGAACAGAAAGCAACAGCAGGTATTGCTGTCGAATCACACTCCACAGGTTTATCTTCTGCTGATTCGTCTTCTGCTGATTTAGAGTTGACTCAACAGAAAAATGAGGAATTACCGGATGAAGATAGTCAGATCGTTGACTCGAACCTGGTTGCCAGAAGAGAGTCTTCTACGGAGAACAGAGAACCGCATCGGGTTAATCAACCACGTCATGCAGGTACTCTAACGGGACAGCGCTGGGAGAAGCAGCTCATTGACTGGGTTAATCGATACCGTCAACAGGTATTAATGGGAGTCGGCCTGTTAATAGCCGTTCTTATGCTGAGTATCGGGTTGCTCCTTTCTAATACCGAAGAAGAGAAAGGTGAAATAGTCAGTAAGCCACCGGTAGCCACAAAACAACGGCTAAATAAACTCGAAATGTCCGATAACTACTGGCTTATGTTTGATCAGCATCAGGGGCTGACCATCGCCTGGCCTGGAGATTTCAGAGATAATGGAGAAATCTGGTCTGCCATAACGGGGCAGGGTGATAAAGATTGTTTTGAAATTGTATTTGATAACAACAACAAACTTCGAACCATGAAAGTGTCTATTGTTAATGATGGTGATTATTATGCTGATTTTTCGCCAATTGATACCCGTCAACTTATTAAAGCGATCGCCTTGAAAAGCCGTTTCGATTTATGTGGCTATAATTTTTCATTAAAAGGGACGCAGGCAAAACTGCATCAGAACCAACATTATGAAAAGTATCTGGAGTAAACGTCTGGAGTAAACATCTGGAGTAAAAGCCTGGCACCCTAAACTCTGCTTAATGTGTCTCCTTCTTTGACCCATCGATAGCAGAGTGCTCTGGCAATGGCTGGGTTATTCTGCATAATCTCGTCGGCACAAAAATAAACATCGGGTAGTAGTTCGCTGTCGCGGATAAGATCGGCAAAGCGATATTCCAGTGCCCCGGTCTGACGAGTTCCCAGAACTTCACCGGGACCTCTTAATTCCAGATCTTTTTCTGCAACCACAAAACCATCATTGGTTTCTCGCATGACCGTCAGTCGCTGTTTTGCATTATTAGAGAGCGGGGCGTGATACATCAATACACAATGACTTTCCAGTTCGCCACGGCCTACTCGGCCGCGTAGCTGATGAAGTTGAGAAAGGCCCAGTCGTTCAGGATTTTCTATAATCATAAGGCTGGCATTGGGCACGTCAACCCCGACTTCGATGACTGTTGTGGCGACCAGCAGGTTCAGTGTACCTTGTTTAAAGGCTGACATGAGCGCCTGTTTCTGTTCACTTTTCATTCGCCCATGAATCAGCCCAATGTTGAGCTCTGGCAAGGCTTGTTGTAATTGTTGGTGAGTGACCTCTGCTGCCTGGCACTGAAGTTCTTCTGACTCATCAATTAAAGTGCATACCCAGTAAGCCTGTCGTTTATCATTAACACAGGCCTGGTGTACACGATTAATCACATCATTGCGCTTTGCGTCATTAATGGCTACGGTTGTAATGGGTTTTCTACCCGGCGGTAATTCATCAATGACTGACAGGTCAAGATCCGCATAAGCCGTTTGCGCCAGTGTTCTCGGGATTGGTGTTGCCGTCATGACAAGTTGGTGAGGTTGATATTGACCATCATTTGCCTCAAGACCTTTTTCGAGTAGTGTTTTTCTTTGCTCAACCCCAAATCGATGCTGTTCGTCAATAACAACCAGTGCCAGCTGGTTAAAGCTCACCTGGGTTTGAAAAAGAGCGTGGGTGCCAACCACCATTTTTGCCTCGCCCGTTGCTATTTCTTCTAATGCTTTTCTTTTTTCTGCGGCAGGCATTTTGCTGGTCAGTAAAACAACTTTTATGTTGAGCGGGTTAAACCAGTTTACAAAAGATTTATAGTGTTGCTCCGCCAATATTTCTGTTGGCGCCATCATCACTGCCTGATATTGGCTGGTGACTGTATTGAGCATATTAATGGCGGCGACCAGGGTTTTTCCTGAACCAACATCTCCCTGAACCAGTCGCATCATTGGATGGTTTTTTTCCATGTCCTGCTGAATCTCGCCAATCACTCTGTTTTGCGCACCAGTCAGTTCAAAACCTAACATTGATTTTAACTGATTGATTTGGCTGGCGGCAGGTTGTACCGGGAAAGCCAGGTGTTTCTGTATTTGTTAAGGGAACCACTGTTGGTACGGTTACACAACCCGATGGAACCTACAATTTAGCTGTTCCCAGTGATGCAACAACCATTGTGTTTTCATTTGTAGGAATGACAACTCAGGATGTAGCCATTGAAGGTAGAACTACTATTAGTGTAGCTTTAGAAAGCGATGCGGTAGATGTAGATGAAGTTGTTGTAGTAGCTTATGGTAAAGCTAAAAAATCTGCCTTTACTGGATC
>JADGFG010000116.1 GCA_016743995.1 Kangiellaceae bacterium
CTCTTTCATAACCTGATTCTTGCGGACGAGATTAACCGAGCACCAGCAAAAGTACAATCGGCATTGCTTGAAGCCATGGCTGAACGACAAGTCACCGTGGGCAGCAAAACCTACCAACTGTCCAACTTATTTCTCGTCATGGCTACTCAAAACCCAATTGAACAAGAAGGCACCTATCCCCTGCCAGAAGCCCAGCTGGATCGATTTCTCTTGCATGTAAAAGTTGGTTATCCAGATGCTGATGCAGAAGCAAAAATTTTAAAACTCACTCGAGAAGAAGCCCACAAAACTTTTTCTGAAGAGACCAACGATGATTTATTGCAGGAAGACCTGTTCAAAGCGCGAGATGAAGTGCTCGATATTCATATGTCAGCACAACTTCAGGATTACATTATTCAATTAATCATTAATACCAGAAATACGGAATTTGACAGCGACCTTAAGCGCTGGCTAGATTACGGAGCCAGTCCCAGAGCAACCATTGCCCTGGACCGATGTGCCAGAGCCAATGCCTGGCTTGCCGACCGTGATTACGTGACACCGGAAGATATTCAAAGTATGGCTTATGATATTCTCAGACATCGACTCATTTTAACTTACGAAGCTGAAGCAGAAGGTGTTGATACCGATAAGGTTATTGAACGACTGATACAAATTACACCTGTCGCCTGAAAACCAGATGACGATCCTGACTAAAATGGCTAAACAGGTATTTTATGAATCACGATAAAAATATCTTAACATCCAGAACCAGACGGTTACAAAATACCAGGTTATTGCTCAATACAGTGCTAACTCTCATTTCTCGTAATTCCAATAGAGATAAGCCATGACGGTCTGGTCCAAACCACATCACAAACTGGCAACCAGCAGCCATGAAGCGCTATCCGAAAATTTTAAATTTGGTATAGAACTATCGCTTGGCCAGCTCATTGAAACCCGAACAAAACCTATTATTCAATGGCTAGCTCCCAATTCAAAAGTCAAAACTAATCGAATTGGTGGATTTCGCTCTCGCTTTAAAGGCCTGGGAATGGACTTTGATGAAGTCCGACTGTATCAAAATGGAGATGATATCAGAAACATTGACTGGCGGGTCACGGCAAGAACAGGAGAAGCACACACCAAACTGTTCAAAGAAGAACGCGAACGGCCTGTATTTGTGGTGCTGGATCAAATGCCCAGTATGTTCTTTGGAACCGCTAGTGCATTTAAATCACTTATTGCAAGTAAAATTGCCTCTCAAATTATGTGGCACTCGCTAAACAATGGCGATCGATTTGGCGCACTTCTTTTTGGGCAAAACAGTCACTCAGAGATGAAACCCTCCAGTAACCGCAGAAATTGTATGCGATTACTCAGCCGTATTGTTGAAAGTTATCAATTAATCCTTAATGAAAATTTCATCTTCAATAACACAGACGGTAATAATATCCAGAAAGAGCAACAACAAAGAACAGCCCCAAAAAACCCTTTAAGCGAAACTTTGAAACGACTAAGATACCTCGCAAAACCCGGCACCCTGATTCATATTATCAGTGACTTTAATTTGTTCGATGAAGATTGCCAGGGACATTTATCAAGACTATCTCAGCACACAGACATTCATTGCGTACTGGTCAAAGACCCCATAGAAAGTGAACTCCCCCCCTCTGGTTTATATGGAATTACTGATGGTACCCAAAAAGGGTATCTTAATACACGAGATAAAACTATTCGAAAAAATTACCGGCAGCAATTTGAAAAAAAGCAAAAGACCATAAAGGAATTCGTTTTGGGTCATAAAGGTATTTATACCTGCATTGACACCAACTATAAGCAGGAATCAACCGGAATACATGGCTCCTCAGTTGAACCGACAGATAAACAGACCAGAAATTCTGATGAGCAGCCGTGGTAAACAAAATGAATCCAACACAAAATCCACTCGAGCAATTAAGAGATATACATTTACCTGACACAATTAACTCCTGGATCCTGGCGCCTGGCTGGTGGACTGTTATTATTGCGCTTACTGTGTTCTCTGTTTATCTTGCTCGTCGCTGGTTCGTCAGACGATCCCGGTTAAAACTCTTAAAACCTGCCAGCATTGAGCTGAAAGCCATTGAAAATCTAACCCCGGATAATCAAGCTATAACCAGACTATCTGCGCTTTTAAAACGTATCTGCTTAATTTATTATCCGGCAAAAAAAGTCGCTAGCCTTTCTGGAGACGACTGGATAACGTTTTTAAACCAGCATACTGATAAACCGCTGCTTGATGAGGTTTCTACAAAGTTGTTCACTCAGGTTGCTTATCAGCCAGCACAGATACTTGAAAAATCGCAATGGCTAAAATTAGTCAGACAAAGTGAACAGATCATTAATTACATTATCCGAAACGAAGGTCAGAAAAATACCGGAAGAATAATCAATAAAACAAGCCAGGATAAAGCCTTGAAGATGGAGAGTAGTCAATGATTCAATTTGCATTTCTCTGGGCTTTTATTCTACTACCATTGCCGTTAATAATATGGCTAGCCCAAAAAAACAGAGAACCAGAGTTATCACCAATACGCACTCCATTATTTGAAAGCTGGCAAGCCATGCAGGCAAAAGAGTCAACCGATAAACCCGGTTTTATAACCACTCTGTTATTTATACTGACCTGGTTATGTCTGGTATTGGCTGCGGCGAAACCACAATGGGTCGACGAACCAATTGAGTTACCAACGAGCGGCAGAGACTTATTATTAAGTATCGATGTTTCAGGAAGTATGCAGGAGGAAGATCTTAAATTACGCGGTAAACCAGTTAATCGATTAAAAGTTGTTAAGTCAATTATTTCTGATTTTATCAAACAACGTGACGGCGATCGGATAGGGCTCGTGTTATTTGGTGAAAATGCTTACCTGCAAACTCCATTAACCTTCGATTTAAAGACTGTTCAGTATATGCTGGATGAAACTGAAATTGGATTAGCCGGTGAAGCCAGAACAGCAATTGGTGATGGCATTGGTCTTTCTGTTAAAAGATTAAGAGAAAGGCCTGAGCAAAACAGAGTACTGATATTACTGACCGACGGTAGAAATAATTCAGGAGAACTAGAGCCCATTGAAGCAGCACGACTAGCCAGACATGCTGGAGTAAAGATTTATACCATTGGGGTTGGAGCCGATGAAGTCATCCGTCGCTCGTTATTTGGCACCCGAAAAGTTAACCCTTCTGCTGAGCTGGATGAAAAAACCCTGACTCAAGTTGCTCAAATAACTGGTGGGCGCTATTTCAGGGCTAGAAGCACTGAAGACCTCGCCAAAATTTACGACATTCTTGACCAGCTGGAACCCGTTGAAGACAAACCAGAGGTTTATCGTCCAGTCATAGAGCTCTATTACTTACCGGCTACTCTTTCTCTGATTTTTCTGCTACTACCCATTCTGCTCAATCTGGTTTCAACAACCTTTTCGAAAAGAAAAAGCACTTTTGCTTCATCTAAAGCCAATTAGCAGGATGTGATAGATGATTAATTTAAATGACTTTCATTTTCTACGTCCTGAGCTACTCTGGTTGTTTATTCCGGCACTGGCACTGATTTATAAACTAAAACAAAATACAAAACAAAGTTCAGACTGGAGCCAGGTTATTTCTCCGCACTTGCTGGATTTTCTATTTACTTCTGGTCAGAAAAAGCAGGCCCGCTCCATTTTCTGGTTAACTCCTGTTATTATCTTGCTCACCATTCTGGCGATCAGCGGTCCTGCGATAAGGCAAAAACCCGTTCCAGTATTTGAAACAGAAAACGAACAGGTCGTGTTACTTGATCTTTCTTTATCAATGGATGCAACCGATGTAAAGCCAACACGACTGGAAAGAGCTAAATTTAAGCTACTGGATCTTCTTAAAAACACCAGAGAAGGAACTGTCGCTCTGGTTGTTTACGCAGGTGAATCTTTTGTGATCAGTCCACTAACATCAGATGCCAACACAATAATCAGTATGGTTCCCATGTTATCAACAGGTATCATGCCGGTTTTAGGTAGTCGCCCCGATCTGGGAATAAAAAAATCCATTGAACTACTCAAGAATGCCAAATATAACAAAGGCCAGATTATCTGGTTAACCGATGGTGTTGATGACTCTCAGATAGACTCTGTTATTAGCAGTATTAATCAATCAAAATATAACCTGTCAATTCTCGCAGTAGGTACTGAGCAAGGCTCCCCTATTCCTCTAAAGGGAAAAAATGGTTTTTTAAAAGACAAATCAGGGGCTATCGTTGTTCCAAAACTACAGTCTGCAGCACTTAATCAGATAGCCGAAGCAACAAGTGCAGGTATTACTCAACTCTCTGCAGATGACAGTGATATTGAGTATTTATCTAACTATCAAAAATGGCAAATCGAAAACAATGATGAAAGCGAAAAAGCCCAACAATCAGTCAACCGCTGGATTGATGATGGTTACTGGTTAATCTGGCTTATCATTGTCTTTTATTTATTCAAGCTGATTAAGCAACCGCCATCAAAATCACTTAACTCGTTAATGCTGGTTTCCGGGGTTCTTATTTTAACAGGCTTCACCGCCCAGCCTGTTAATGCACTAAGCTGGCAAGATTTATGGTTGACTCAGGACCAGCAAGGTAATCAGGCTTTTCAGAAAGAAGATTTTAAAAAAGCAGCTGAACTTTATAAGGACAAAAACTGGCAAGCTGCGGCACAATACAAAAATGGAGATTTTGCCGATGCAGCCAAAAACTTTAGTCAGAATCAATCTGTTCAAGCGCAATACAACCGGGCGACAAGCCTTGCAAAAGCCAATAAGCTAAAAGAAGCGCTAGAAATTTATAACGAGCTACTAAAAAAATCGCCTGAACACGAAGATGCCAGGTTCAATAAAAAACTCATTGAAGAATTAATGAAACAACAAGAGCAACAAAAACAAAAGAATCAACAGAACAAAGAGCAAAACTCTGATAAAGAAAATAATGACTCAAAAGATTCGGAACCTGACTCACAAGAACAAAAAGATCAAGAAAATGAAGATGCCGAAAAAAACTCGGAAAATAAGCAGCAGGAACAACAGGATGCTGAAAAGAAAGAAGAACAATCTCAACAAAATAAAGACCCTGCTGAAAATAAAGAACAGCAAGAAATGGAAATATCTAAGGACGAAAGAGAAAAATCAGAAAAAGACCAGGAGCTGGAACACTGGCTGGAAAAAATTCCTGATGACCCTGGAGGGTTATTAAGAAGAAAAATGTACCGTGAATATCAACGTCGTGGACGTCAACAAAAAGAAGAGAAACTTTGGTAATGTCTTTGATTAAAACTGGATTAAAAATTACATCCCTTATATTTGCGCTGGTTTCATTTAACATTTATGCGAAAGTATCAATGAGCGTTGACCGAAGCGAAATATCTCAGGGAGAAACCTTTGTTCTGAATATTCAGCTCGATAGAGATACCAGTGCACAACCGGACCTTTCACTGATCCCGAAAGAATTTACGATTGTCTCTTCCAGTCAATATAATAATACGCAAATATTTAACGGAAAAAGAACAACCCTTAAAGGTTGGAAAATTAAGCTAAAAACACTAAAAAAAGGCCCCATAACAATCCCAGCAATTGAAGTTGATGATGAATTTACCCAACCCATTCAATTAACCATTAAAGACACTTCAAACCAGCTAACGCTGAATGGCCAGGACAAAGTTATTTTTCTAGAGTCAGAGATTGATGTAACCTCTGTTTACGTACAGCAGCAAGTCATTTATACGGTTAGTCTATATAGAGCTGTTAATACTCATTATGCGTCATTAACCGAACCTACCGCAGAAAATGCCATTGTTGAAAAACTGGGTGATGATGAGCAATTTGAAAAAATCATCAACAACCGTCGTTACGTGGTTACCAAACGCAGGTATGCCCTGTTTCCGCAACAAAGTGGAGAAACAGTCATCACGCCGGTTAACTTTACCGCAGATATTAATGAAAATAACCGAAGAAACTATAATAGCTTTATTAATGCAACTCGCCCGGTCAGTATTTCTACCGAACAGAAACGCATCACCGTAAAACCAAAACCCGCACAGTTTAAAGGTTTCTGGTTACCCGCTTCAGAAGTGGTTATAGCCGATAAGTGGACACCAGTAACCTCGTCTTTAACAGTTGGCGAACCTGTTACCTGGACCATTTTATTATCAGTACAAGGCTTGAGCGAATCACAGTTACCTGAAATAAAAATTCCTGAAGTTGAAGGATTACAATGGTATTACGATACGCCTCAGAAAGAACGGCAACTCAGTCATAAAGGAATCCAGGGCCAACGCGTAGAAAAACTAGCGGTTATTCCTTCGCAGGAAGGAGAATTCACTATTCCCGAAATTAAAATCAGCTGGTGGGATACTAAAAGTGACTCAGCTAAAGTTGCAATACTTGCCGCCAGAACAATCAAAGTACTCGCTGGAACAGCAAAAACACAAACCCCAACCATTAACCAGCCTGTTTCCATTCCGCAAACATCACCAACGACAACTTTATCCAGTGATAAAGCTGTCAGACAGTGGCAAATGATCGCTGGATTGTTTTTGTTATTATGGCTGTTAACACTGGTAGCCTTTTTCAAGAAAAAAGGGGCTGCATCGTCCACTCATAAAACCAGTGAGCGGCCTGATAATTCAGCACACAAAGACGCAGACGCCGTTTTCAAGCAGCTAAAATCTGACCTTGAGTCTTCAAATGCTAAAAATATCGAACAAAGCCTGTTAAAGTGGCTGAACCTTTCTGGTTTTTCCGAACTCCATTCTCTGGGCGCATTAGCTAGCCAGCTGACCGAGAATTCACTTAAAAATAGAGTACAGGCCTTCGAAGCAGCCCGTTATTCTGCAGCGCAACAAAACTCACCAGTATCATTGACAATATCTGAAATTAAAGCCATCCGGGCTGATTTAACCAGTCAACACAAAGCTGCGGTTCTCAGTCAGATACCTCCGCTCTACTCCCGATAAGTTCGTCTGTTTAACTTTTCACCAGGCACTAAATATTCTTTATTTAGTGCTTTACTTTCCGGCTGCTCGACTATATATTGTGCCTACACTACAGCAAACAACACCAGATATAGTATCTATCTGATTTTAAACCATTTTCTTTTTATATACAGAATGCTAACAGTTTATTGTTTGTTTAGTCACAGGATATACACGGCTTACCCACAATAAACAGGCATGATCAGCAAACTGATAATAATTATAAATGTAATAAGGATTGAGGAACTCCATTAATGACCGCTTCTTTAAAAAAAGCTCAGACACCCGAAAACTTTCAAATTGACTTTCAACATACCTCTGTTGATATCTGGGAAACCAAATATCAGCTTAAATCTAAGGAAGGTAAACCTGTCGATGCCAATATTGATGAAACCTACAATCGAGTTGCTAAAGCACTGGCTGATGTAGAGAATAAAGATAAATTTAAAGAAGTGCATAAAGACTTTTTATGGGCGTTAAGACACGGCGCTATCCCAGCAGGTCGAATAATGTCAAACGCTGGCGCACTGGCACATAAACCAGCAACCTCAACAATCAACTGCACCGTATCAGGCACTATTACTGATTCAATGGACGATATACTCAATAAAGTCCATGAAGCCGGTTTAACTTTAAAAGCCGGTTGTGGAATTGGGTACGAATTTTCAACACTTCGCCCTAAAGACGCCTATGTTTCTGGCGCTGGTGCTTATACGTCTGGTCCACTTTCCTTCATGGATATTTACGACAAAATGTGTTTTACCGTTTCTTCGGCCGGTGGGCGTCGTGGTGCTCAAATGGCAACGTTTGACGTCAGCCACCCGGATGTCATGGAGTTTATAAAAGCCAAGCGAGAAGATGGCCGCTTGCGTCAATTTAACCTTTCATTACTCATTACCGATGAATTTATGAAAGCCGTTATTAACGATGACGACTGGAAACTGATTTTTCCATTAACACCTAAAGAAGTTGAAGTGGACTCCATTGATATCAATGATGAAAATAACATTGTATGGCGAGAATGGCCAACACAGGAAAACTACATCAGTAATGAACTGGGATTAGTCGCTTGTAAGGTTCATAAAACTATCAAGGCAAAAAATCTGTGGAATCTGATCATGTCATCCACTTATGATTTTGCAGAACCCGGCTTCATTTTAATCGATCAGGTCAACGATCAGAATAATAACTGGTTTTGTGAAAATATACGCGCGACTAACCCTTGCGGAGAACAACCGCTACCCGCTTATGGTTCTTGTCTGCTAGGTTCAATCAATTTAACGCGTTTTGTCAAAAATCCATTTACTGATAAAGCAAGGTTCGACTGGAGCAAATTTAAAAAAGTTGTCCGTATTTTCACCCGCATGCTGGACAATGTTGTTGAAATTAATGGCCTGCCGCTTGAGGGACAAAGAGAAGCCATTTTATCCAAACGCCGGCATGGTATGGGTTATCTGGGACTCGGTTCAACCCTGACAATGTTACGTAAAAAATATGGCTCAAAAGACTCTGTTGAATTTACCGATAAAGTAAGTCGAGAACTCGCTGTTGAAGGCTGGAAAGCCGCGCTTGATCTGGCTAAAGAAAAAGGTCCTGCTCCAATCATGGAAAAAGACTACGAAGTCACCAGTGGCATGTTATATAAACGGCCAGAAATGAAAAAAGATGGTTACAAGCCCGGTGATATGGTTAAAGGTAAAGTACTACATGCCAAATATAGCCGTTACATGCAAAAAATTGCAGATGTTGAACCAGAACTGGTCGAAGAATTAGCCAAGGTCGGAGCTCGTTTTACTCACCACTCTTCAATTGCACCTACAGGGACAATATCCTTATCTCTGGCTAACAACGCGAGTAATGGAATAGAACCCAGCTTTGCTCATCATTATGCAAGAAATGTAATTCGTCAGGGAAAAAAGTCGAAAGAAAAAGTCGACGTCTACTCTTATGAGTTACTGGCTTATAGAGCTTTAGTTAATCCTGATGCCATGCCCTATTCTGAAAATGAATCGGAGCAACTTCCTGATTATTTTATTACTGCTGACAGTATTTCTCCGACTCAGCATGTAGATATTCAGGCGGCTTCTCAAAAATGGATAGACTCTTCTATTTCAAAAACAGCCAATGTACCAACAGAGTTTCCTTATGAAGAGTTTAAAGACATCTATTTGTACGCCTATAAAGAAGGTTTGAAGGGCTGTACAACATTCCGTTTTAACCCGGAAGTATTCCAGGGAGTACTGGTTAAAGAAGAAGATCTTGAAAATACGACTTATCAGTTTACGCTTGATGATGGTTCAATTGTTGAACTCAAAGGTAACGAAGAAGTTGAATATGATGGTGAATTACATACCGCAGCAAACTTATTTGATGCTTTAAAAGAAGGTTACTACGGTAAGCTTTAAATATTAATCCTGTTCATAAACACTAAACTGCAATTCAACATACAGAATTGCTTTAACGGAAAGAAAAATGGCAAAAGTTATAGACCAGCCTATTGTTGGGTATAAAGTAAAAACAGAAGAAGAAAAGCCTGAAAATAAAACTTCAGAGCAAACTTCAACTGAAGCTGAATCAAGACGTACCGCCGAAATTGTACAAATGCACGAGAGCGTCAAACGCCCGGAAATGCTGCTAGGCTCTACCTATAAAGTGAAAACGCCTCTTTCAGAACATGCACTTTATATGACAATTAACGATATTGTGTTAAATCAGAATACCGAGCACGAAATGCGTCGTCCTTTTGAAATTTTTATTAATTCAAAAAACATGGACCATTTCCAGTGGGTTGTTGCATTAACCCGCGTAATATCTGCCGTATTCAGAAAAGGTGGGGATTGCACATTTTTGGTTGAGGAACTAAAAGCGGTCTTTGATCCTAAAGGGGGCTACTTTAAACCCGGCGGTAAGTTTATGCCTTCTCTGGTTGCAGAAATTGGTGACGCAATCGAATCTCACCTTAAAATGATTGGCTTAATTCAAGATGAAAACCTGGATCAACATCAACAGGCACTGGTAAAAGCTAAGCGCGCAGAATATGAATCAATGAATGAAAAAAATTCTGCAGAATCAAACGGTGATTACCCAGATGGCGCTCAAATGTGTAATAAATGCATGACTAAAGCAGCAATCCTTATGGATGGTTGTATGACCTGTTTAAGTTGTGGTGACTCCAAGTGTGGATGATCAACATCTGAAGTGCTGGCTAATTTTGGCTGACACTCATATTTTGCTGGTGCCAGTTTGTATGTAAACTGGCCCACCGTGATGGCTCGACAGTTTTTGTCGGGCCTTTTTTTGTCTAGTATTTTTCTGTTTGATATTTTCCGCTTTAATGACCATTTTAACAATCGAGTCCTTTAATCAATGAAACCTTTTTCTGAATCCTGCGAGCGAAATAAAAAGCCAATTTATGACACAATAAAACCCTGGTTATCTAAAACAGACAATCTATTGGAAATTGGCAGCGGAACAGGTCAACATGCCTGTTATTTTGCCCGGTTACTCACTCATATTCAATGGCAAACTAGCGATCTGAAAGAAAACCATGAGGGAATTAATTTATGGCTGCGGGAAGCCTGCCTGACTAATTTATTACCCCCTGTTTCACTTAATGTCAATGATGAGTGGCCTGAAACGCTTTATGACGTAATCTATTCAGCTAATACCACCCATATCATGAGCTGGGAAAGTGTGTGCACCATGTTCAGAAATGTTAGCCAGGTATTAAATTCCAGAGGACTTCTCATACTATACGGCCCCTTCAATTATAATCAACAATACACCAGCCCTGGCAATCAGCAATTTGATGTCTGGTTAAAATCCGTCAATCCAGACCAGGGAATTCGAGACTTCGAAGCAATCAATCAGCTCGCCAAAAGTGCTAACCTCTCCCTTTTAAAAGACTATGACTTACCAGCAAACAACAGGGTTTTGATATGGCAAAAAATTCTCTGATAAACGTAAAGCAATCACAGATATCAATAATAGCGATAATTACCCTTCAGAACCTGTCTGATTGACAAGCAGTTGTTTTATTAATCAGTAATCGCTATATTGATACATCATGCATAAGGAAAGAAAAAAGATAAACGGTCATGCAAGAACGAATTAACGCTCTGGATTTCTTACGAGGTTTTGCAGTCCTCGGGATACTCATTATTAATATTGAGAGTTTTGCATACACGTTACCGTTCAACTCTTATCTCTACGGATTTGAAACAGAACTGGATACTAGCGTCCGTTACTGGGTTTATTATCTTGCGCAGGGTAAATTTTTTACCTTGTTCGTCATGCTTTTCGGTATCAGTTTTTACCTGATGCTAGAACGACTCCAACAACAATACGGCGCTGAAGATAGCTATAGTATTTATACTCGGCGATTATTCATACTGTTTATTTTTGGCGCAATTCACGCCTACTTTATCTGGTCTGGTGATATTCTTCATCACTATGCTATTTGCGCGCTACTGTTACTTCCCGTGAAAAGCTTTACCATGAGAGGCCTTGGCCTGTTCATAATTGTCATGATGCTGATTATTCTTGGCGGTTCTTATGAAAAAGCCCAGATAAGAGTCATACAAAAACAAGACTACCAGCAGGCCATGGCTGTCAATAAAGTAGATAGAACCCAGGCACAACAAAAAGCTATCTGGCGCTGGGAAGCAAGGCTTAGCAAAAAATCCAGAGAACGCTATTCACACAAAGAAGAATCCAGAAAAGGTCGCTATCTGGATATACTGAAAAGTAACTGGAATGATATCAAGCTCTACGAAGGTGAGCTGTTTTTTAAGGTTATCCTGTTTGATTGCTTAATGCTAATGGCTATCGGAATCTTACTCTATCGACTGGGAATTTTTACCAACTATCGCTCGCTGCCTTTTTATTGGACGATTACATTCATTCTATTTTTTGCGGGTCTCTGGGCGGGTTATGTCAAATATCAATGGTGGAGTTATCATTATCTCAGCCCGGTAACAGAGTATCAGATTCAGTTTATTAAAAAAGTTGGCCCCTATATTCAAGGCCTTTCATACTTACTGATACTCAACGGCATCTATCAAAGTCAATCATTTATTCGTAAGCTAACTGCAATCAACATGGTAGGAAGGATGGCATTAACCAGCTATATATTTCATTCCATTGTATGCGCTTTTATATTTTACGGGTACGGATTAAATTATCATAATCAGTTAAGTAGAAGTGAATTACTCTGGTTAATACTGGGTATCTGGTTGATAAATATTATCTTGTGTCACCTGTGGCTAAAACACCACAAACAGGGACCTCTAGAGTTTATATGGAGAAAGCTTTCTTATCAGGCAGCCAGTTTTAACCGATAGCCAGGTAGCAACACGAGATTTATGATTTCCCTGACATTGCATAAAACTTAAAATAGATAAAGCTTCTGCTTCCAGGTTTTTAGCTTCATCTAAGTAAATATCTCTTTCAACCGTTCCCGGGCTATACTTTTCCAGTTCCTGGCAAACAGACGAAACGGAGTTTGCCACTTCGTACATTTTTTCTGAAACAGTAACCGCTTTCACTCCTCCTTCAATCACGGGGCGCTCTTGTAAGTACTGACCGTGTACAAAAAGCTCGTTAGCTCCTCTATTTCTACAAACTTTCACTATCTCACGTAATTTTTGCAAAATTAATACTGCAGGATTAACAAACTTCATTATTGAGCTTCCAATTAGTTAGTTACTTGCAAAATCCCTCTACGAGATGTTGCTTTGTGAAAAAAGAGCGCTAAACGTAAATATTAGTAACTTAAGTAGATCTACACACTATTACATAGCCTGCTCTTTCGTAGGCTCCAGTTCATTTATTACTTCAAAGGCATATTTCTGTATGCCTCTGGCATCAGGTAAACACATTTCTTTTTCAATTGAGCCTATTTCAAACACATCCATCTGTTGACATACGAATGACAAAGCTTGTTTAACTTCATTCATTTTCTCAGCAACTGTAATAGCTTGAATGCCCTTACCTGAAATAGAGCGCTTTTGAATACTATTATTATAAATAAACAGGCTGTCTGAGCTTTTACCACAACATGCATTTATAACATTTTTCAAATAGCTTAATTTCCGCATTGTCGAATCGAAATCCATATTAAAACCTTAGCTTAACCAAGAAATATCTCATTCTAAAATTATGTCTTGTTAAATAATAGCCCGCCAAATGTAATTTCGGGTAAATAGATGTAATTCGAGGTGTTGGCAAAAGCGACTCTCGCAGAAATTAAGCCAACACATGCCTGGCAAGAAACAACAGAAACTTTTTCGTACAATACCTGTAGGAATCGAAAAGGTGTAGCAATCAGGCATTTTACTTCAAATCATAACTCAAATTTGTCGACTAACGATTGAATCATTTCGCTTAACGAGTTACCAGCATGATTAACCTGCTTTTGACCGTCATCATTTAATCGTTCCAGCTGATTGCTGATATCACCAAGTAACTTTAATGGTTCCGCAAATACACTGGCCTCACTCATTATTTTATCAATATTGTCTAATAAATTACTGAGTGCCCCAACGGAAGAGGAAAAATGTTTTGCCGGAATACCAGGTTCAACCTCTGATATCGACTCATAAGCCGCTAAAGCTTGAACACTTGTGGTTTTTTTCAGCTCCAGGTTAAGGCTACTGAGTTCTTGTCTATTAATATCAAGCTCCAGAGCCAGATTAAACGCGGCATCAAGGTCTCCTTCAAAAAAATCTGCTGCAATTTGATCTACATCTTCCAATAATTGATTAATCGCTAGCATTTCCCCCTCATCCAGCTCTCCATCGACCTTCAGGCTAAAACTGTGCGAGGAGGCACTTTGTTGACCAATACTCAGTTTTGATGAACTTCCACTATTTTCAAAACTAGAGGCAAAACGCGTTTGAGCAGAACGAGAAATATCAATACTGACTTTATCACCATCCTGAGTGGTTAACTCCAGAGAAAAGCTTTCACTGACTGAGCTCTCTCCTGCCAGAGATAAGCGACTAACCAGTGGTGTGGCAAGACTATCAGCCCCTTTAATATCATCAGCGCCATTAATAGATTCTCTCAGTTTATCAACGCCTTCAGTAACTCTGTTATAAGTATCACCAATTTCCGCAGATAACTGAGGGGTTAACAGCCCCATACCTTCAATAATATCTTTTGCTTCGTTAAACCCCTTAATGAAGCCTTTAAGTCCTTCATCAAGCCTTGACAGTAACTCCTCCTGAGTAGCACCTTCTGCTTCATCAAGCTTAAGCCGTTGAGAAATAAAGTCTAAAATGGTATTTGCCGCTTGTTCAGAAGAAATGCTATCAACCTGTTGATAGCCGGGTATTTGCTGAGCTGCAGAACCCGTATTATCTAGCTTGTGCGGTTTAAGCGTAATATCAGGTGGTGAGCCAGCATCAGAAGGTGAAAAGGCCATCCTTTGATAGGCTTTTTGTAAAATATCATTAAAAATAGCAAAATTATCCCGTTGAAGACCTCGAACTTGCGAGTCTCCTGCTCCGTTACTTTTATTTAACGAATGATTACCAGCAAAAGTATTCGAACGATCGGGCGACAGGGCCTGTGAGTTTCCCTGATTAAACAGTGGCAGAGGTGTTAGCATTTTATCATTCCAGAAGATATGAAAGCTCACATTATAAATCGGCCGTAAAAAAGCCAACTTTAATTAATCTTCATTAAAGCGGCATTTTATATTAACGGAGCCGTTAAAGTGAAGATTATAAATGGCAGTCTGGTATTAACCGCAGACTGGTTTTAAAACGCCACTGAAACTAAAAAAGCAGCTCATGACTGAACGGGCTTTGGGTGAGGCTTTTCTGTTGTTTATTAATTAACAATATTAGAGTATGCTGTAATTGTTACCATATATGTCTATTGAAGGTTTTTCGGTAATTGTTATGAGCCTTTATTTTCTTCTTTTATAACAGCAATAACTTTCGGCTTAATTTTGTATTCCCAGAATTCATCAAATTTATGAGAGTCAGATAATTGCCTTTCAAAATAATCCATTGCGTTATCCATAGCAAGCTCTAATGCTTCTTTTTTATTACAAGCTTCCACTGAAGAACTAAAAGGAAACTCAAACTTTAATTCGATTTTAAAATTACTTTTTTTACTTGCCATCAAACACCACCTTCTATTAAAAATGTTTTTATTCCACAGCATTAAACATTAGAGTGTCCGGCATCTAATTTATAATCAGCATTCAATATCAGAGTGTTTAATCATTTTTTTCTTACATGGATACCTACTTATCAATCCTTTTATAATTACATCAATCACTTCTTCAGAAGAATGATCAGCAGATAACTTTTCATTTGCAATATCAAATAATATTTTTGAGCCAGCAATGCTTCCTGCCGGCATACAAAAAATAATTATTTCCCCCTTAAGAAAGTAACATATTATTAGAGTACGTTAGCGTATATGAAATACCTGCAATAAATGTCAGAGTTTCATTTTTTGTTGACTTCTCTATAGTAAACCTCGGGCTTGGGGTCCAGCCTTCCGACATACTTACACTTGAAAATAATAGAACAACAAATAAAATACTCACTATTAGTTTTTTCAACTTATATATCCTATCCAGCTATTTACAGC
>JADGFG010000117.1 GCA_016743995.1 Kangiellaceae bacterium
ATATTTTTTTCATTTCATTGCTCAGGTGTAAATATTCACTTTTCACATTTTATTTTTCTGACACAATCTAATCCGAATGTTTAATCACTGCAGACAAATAACATTTGACAGTACCAAAAGTGGTGCTCTGAGATTTCAATTAATTCTGTATTCTAAGTGAAGTATTTCTCATCATTTTTTTTCAACTTAAACACATAACCCCCATTAAAAATGGGCAAATGGTAGAAGGAAATTATAAGATGAAACTATCAAAATTAGCTTTAGCACTTGGCGTTTTAGCCATACCTTACGCCAGTGCAGGCGAACTGAAAATATCTAACCACCCTGATAAAGTGATTGCGAACCAGTATATCGTAGTTTTTAAATCCGATGCTTTACTGCTAGCCAATCCTCAACTATCCACAAGTAATATGTCCGCTGCGGTAGCAAGCTCTATGAGTACGCTTGCTCAAAACTTTAATGCCGTTTCAACTGTGAGCTATACCTCAGCAATACAGGGCGGTGTTTTTACAATGAGTGAAAAGACAGCGCAAGCAATGGCAAAGTCTCCGTTAGTTGATTTTATCGAGCCAGACGAAATAATCACAATTTCAGCCACGCAGAATAGTCCTACCTGGGGACTAGATAGAATTGACCAGCGCTCAAACGGTCTGGACAGTCAATACACCTATGACACCAATGCTTCAAACGTCAATGTTTATGTGATCGATACCGGAGTCAATCGTAGTCACTCAGACCTTGAGGGACGAGTCAGCGGTGGCTATGATGCTGTTGATAACGATTATGACGCCAGTGACTGCCAGGGGCATGGAACTCATGTTGCAGGAACCGTTGCCAGCCGCACTTATGGTGTCGCAAAAAGCGCAAGAATTGTCCCGGTCAGAGTGCTGGACTGTAGTGGCAGGGGAACAAATTCTGGCGTTATCAAAGGCATTGACTGGGTCGCACAAAACCATTCTAAACCAGCGGTCAGTAATATGAGCCTTGGCGGGGGGTACTCTTCTGCTATCAATAACGCCACAAGCAATATGGTTAATAGCGGAGTCACTTCTGTTGTTGCTGCAGGTAATGATGATTACGATGCTTGCTACGGATCTCCAGCTTCAACTCCCGAAGCAATCACTGTTGCCGCATCAACTTATAACGATACTCGTTCGTACTTCTCTAATCATGGAAGCTGTGTTGATATTTTTGCACCTGGTTCAAGTATCACTTCGACAGATATTGGCGGTGGCTCTTCAACGAAAAGTGGAACCTCTATGGCTAGCCCTCATGTCGCCGGTGTCGCAGCGCTTTACCTGGCTAGTAACCCGGGAGCCAGCCCTTCTCAGGTTTGGCAGGCTATCAAAGACAAAGCAACTCCAGGCGTGATATCTGATGTAAAAGGTTCTCCAAATTTACTCGCCTATTCTCGCTTTGGTGGTACTCCTCCTCCTCCTCCTCCTCCAGGTAAAGGGTTAGTCAATGGCGTGCCTAAAACAGATCTTGCTGCTAACAAAAACGGCGAACTTAAATTTCATATGGATGTTCCCGCAGGAAGTTCAAACCTGGAATTTAGAATTTCTGGTGGAAGAGGTGATGCTGATTTATACGTCAATTTTGGTAGTGAAGCAACTAGAAGTAACTGGGAATGCCGTCCGTACGACTGGGGTAACGACGAAATTTGCCGCATGAGCGTTCAGGAAGGTACCTATCATATCATGCTACATGGTTATTCATCTTTCTCAGGTGTTAGCTTAGTTGGAACTTATCGTAACTAGCATGAGCATCAAGAAAGATATTAGAAAATAAACAAAGTTGTAAATGACAGTCTGATCCCCCAGTAACTTTTACCCTTATCGGTTACTGGTCTTTATGAGAAGAGCTTGCTCTTCTCTTTTTTTCCTCTTGCAATAGACCCGTAAACCAGAAACTTTTCATTATTTCATCAGAATGGTATTGTTAAAATTACAAAAAATGATACTCGAGAACCTCGTTTTTCTTAATAATTGAGCAATATCCTGACAGCCTGCCTGTAGCAAGTTCAAAATAATTAAAACTATAAAATAACGATGACAGTCATCGTAAAAAACATAACCAATGATACTGACTTCGATTAAACTTTATGAGATTGCAGGAACCCGCCATTTTAACAACATTTTATCAAGCTTCTTTTTCTGAATAGGCTTTGTCATATAATCGTCCATACCGGCTTCAAAACATCGAACCCTGTCACTCGATTGTGCATTTGCAGTACAGGCAATAATCGGCGGACAACAGACCAGAGATTTCTTTAATAGTCGAGTTGTT
Organism: Kangiellaceae bacterium; assembly: GCA_016743995.1. Lineage (GTDB taxonomy): Bacteria > Pseudomonadota > Gammaproteobacteria > Enterobacterales > Kangiellaceae > Aliikangiella. Next base: position 2,290 of record JADGFG010000117.1, read on the forward strand.
TCAAACCCATCCATTTCAGGCATCTGACAGTCCATAAAAACAATATCGAAATCTTTCTTTTTAACAGCACTGATTGCGACCGCTCCCGAACTGGCCAGAGTCACCAGATGCCCCATTTTAGTCAACAAAATTTCCGAAACTTTTAAATTAACCAGATTATCGTCAGTCACCAGAATGTTTAGAGGTGGAAATTCTTTTGAATGCAGCAACAATTCAGGAGGCCAGCTATCACATAACTCACGTCCTTTGAGTTGCGGCTCTGGTTCTTCAATCACCTTTTTAGCTTTTTCAATCAATGGCAACTTAAACCAGAAACGAGAACCTTTTCCTTCCTGACTTTCAAAACCAATACCCCCTTTCATCTGATGACAAAGAAGCTCACAAATAGTTAAACCAAGACCGGTCCCTTGAAATTTCCGCGTCGTTGAACTATCTCCCTGATTAAACGATTTAAACAAGTCCTTTTTATACCGGTCTGCCACTCCGACACCGGTATCCGTTACTGAAATAACGAAATAGTTACTCTCGGTCGCTATCTCAACAACTACAGAGCCAGCTTTGGTAAATTTAAGTGCATTAGAAAGTAAATTAGTGAGTATTTGTCTGATCCTTCCAGGATCGGCAATAATATTATGTGGAAAATCTGGCGCGATATTAAATACAACTTTAACGCTTTCATTTCTATTAATCAGGCGTGCCCACTTTTCCATCGTAATTAATAACTCAGGCAGATCGACATCGAGCGATTCAATTTCCAGTTTTCCGGCTTCCAGTTTTGAAAAGTCCAGAATATCATTCAGTAACTTTAATAATCCTGACGCTGAATCATTAATAACATTTGCATATTCTTTTTGTTCACAGGTTAAATCAGTCTGAATTAAAAACTCACTCATTCCAATAATACCATTCATCGGTGTTCGGATATCATGACTCATATTAGCCAGAAATGTTGCTTTCACGTCAACAGCCTGCTTAAGCTTTGTATGGGTGTCTCTTACCATGGAGATGAAGTAAGCAATAGCGATTGAAAGCGACAAGAAACCAATAGTAATAAAGAACGCCTGTGTGGTGTCACCATTAAGGTAATAGCGAATGTAAAAATAAACTGAAGCGTAAACCGTTAAATAAGCTATCGTAATCCAGAACGGAAACATTAAGGTAATCGCTAATAAAAAAGGGATAACAAACAAAAAGCCTGGAGCTTCTGACCCAGCCATTAGCTCAATGACAACAATAAAGGCTAAATTCATCAAAGCCCTTAAGTGATGTAATAACTTACTTTTTTTGACAACTGACCGGTAAGTAAACTGACTAATCAGAATATTAGTCAGTATGGTAATGATATACAGCAAAGCAAACTCGATTTTTGCCTCGACATACCAGAGGTTAAAGGCTAACGCAGCCCCCAGAAGAACAGGCAGAACGCGGTCTAGAAAGCGCAAGCTCGAATCAGTAATGTACTCGTCATCACTAATTTCTAGTTGACTATTTTTATTGAAAATCATGATGTACTAACGCTCACCCTGCCAGTAATCGAAAAATTGCAGACCAATATTGCTTTTATACCCAGTATCTCGATTCCAATACTAACGTTAAATCAGTCAATTTTTAAGCAATATTTTTTTTAAAATCTCATAATATAATAATTAACCAAGAATGATTAGCCTGTTCCAATCAATATAACGCAATTTATTCCGAGTTAGTATTCTGACTAAGGCTCTCGTTAATTGACTTAAATGGCTTTGTTGTGCGAGCTTTGACAGTCGCACTTCTACTTTCTTTTACTGGAAGTTCTATTTTTGTTTCATTAACCTGATTGCGCTTGAAATGACTGATCAACTGACGACATTTGTTCAACTGCTTACTCATTCCAGGCAATTCCTCCAACGACTGTGCCATCATTTCGTAGGCTGGAATCAACTCAGGAAAACCTGGAAACTCTCGGTGTAAACCATTGATCAGTCTGACAGATAACAGAGGGTTTCCAGAGTTTTGACAAGAACGAGCTAAAAATAATCTTAGCTCAGGCGTCTCAGGAACAAAATCTGGTTTTAATAGCAAAACCTGCTTATAACTCGTGCAAATTTTGTCTTCTCTTCTGGAGTTTCTTAAAAACTCAAAATACAGAGGTGAATAACGAGTTAACTGCTCAATATTTCTGGTCACAATTAAAAAATCGAAATAACGAGTATTAAGTTCTTTATCCAGTGGATATTTCTTCAGTCCTTCATTAAAAACTTTGATAACCCCTTCATAGTCCCCTTCTTTCAAAAGTACGTTAATTCTGGCGGATATAATACTCTCTGACGACCGAGCCTCTTCTTCGATACCATAATCTTCTCGTACGGCAAATCCCAACTTACCCTGATATTGAAAAATCATATAACCCATAATATGAAATACCACCACCATATAGTAGTAGAGTACTGCAAACTGTAATGTGGATGAAATGATGGAATAATTGCTGCCTATCATTTCATTAATAATGCCAACTGACGCAGACATAATCATCAGAAATGCTAAAAGTAGCCCGTAGGGTAAACCTACAGCAGCAATAAGACGCAACATATTAATTGGATTAATGGCTTCAGCAACATCCTCTGTTAGCGCAAAATTAATGATAATGGCAGGCATACCAGCCACTAGTACAATTGAAATAATTCGAGCGAGGTTAGCACCAAATAACCTGAAGACACAATAAGTGAGAACAGCCAGTACAATATTAATCAATATCAACCTTAAAACAATGCCTGCTCCTCCTTCATAAGCTTCACTGACATCAGGCGCTACCATTACTCCGTTGGCGGTATTTTGTAAACAACTAAAGCTATATTTAAATATGACCCCTACAAAAATTAGTGACAACAATACGCCCAGAGGAAAATAAAGAATGATATTTGTTAAAAATGATACAATAAGAATTAACACCACAACCGACTTATTAGCAGGGTAACGAAAACTCTGTTGTAGCCTTCTCCAAAAGGGCTCTACTGTATAAACAGCGCCCAGGCTATTGACTTTATAACCACAAATAAAACAACGTTCATTTCCAGTAGGTTCAGAGTCATCAACACACTGATCACAATGACTTGTCAGGCAATGTTCACAAGCATAGGTTGCAGGCTTTATCGGATGATATTTACAATATTCCATTAATAGAGTCTCAATTATACCTTTTTATTAATTGGCTAGTTTGTTAGTCATTGAGTCAATTTCACCAGTGTCATATCTGACGCTTATACCCAAGCTCAGCTGTTGATTTTTATATCAACTCATCAGCAATCGCTTCATAATATCGTTTTTTCTTTCGATCATTCTTCTGCTCAAAAACAACAGACAGTTTCCTGGCAAATGAACCAAGAGACTGAGGTTTACTCTTACTTTGGTTAAGTTTTTCAAATATGTCTTCTGCAGTACTTAAATCAGCGAGACCAGTAAACCGCCAGCCTAGCTTTAATAGTTTATCGTTACCCAGGTTTTTCTGTCTGCTTTGGTTTTCCAGCCATATTTTTTCAATTTTGATCAGTTCACCAGCTGAAACTCGCTCCATAGATAACAACTCACAAACGCATTGTTGATAGTTTTTTCCCTGATTAATTTTCAATAAATTATACTGCAAAAGTGTTAACTCAAAGTTTCTACCATAAACCCGAATAACTTCCGCTAAAACTTTAAATGCAGCATTAAAACGAAACTTTTCAATATAGTCATAAACTTTTGCCAGTTTTTCCTGCTTTGGATCGGCTCCCTGCTCTTCTTCAACATAAGCTTCATTCAACATATCTGGCTTAATAAGCAATGAAACAACCATTAATAAACTACCCGCCAGAAATCCTCCGGCATGGGCCATAAAGGCAACGTTTGAACCATCATTGCTGTAATAATTATAGGTTTCCTGACCAATGTAAAAAGGTAAAATTAATAATGCTGGCGCTCGAAAATAACCTACAAAGATAAAAAACCAATAGAAAAATTCAATCTTTTTAAACCGAAAAACCCCAAGGTACATGGCCATAACTCCGGATATAGCACCAGAAGCACCAACAAGCGGAGAGGAACTGTCTGTATTCATCAACATATGCAACAAGCCTCCCGCAAGGCCAGAAACAAGATAAAAGAATAAAAAACGAAAATGCCCAATTGCAGCTTCAACAGCAAATCCACATATAATTAAAAAAAACAGATTGCCTACAAGATGCATTAACCCACCATGCAAAAACTGATGGGTTAGCAATGTATGTACTTCAAAATAACCGGGGTTTAAGCCATTAGCCAGAATGCTGGTTGAATGGATAGTCTCATTAATTTCCGCTCTGTATCTAAACCACCGCTCTGCAACCTTCGCATCTATCAGGTAATCTGCCCGGCGCTTAAGATATTCGTAAAAGTCTGAGCGTATCAGCAGATAATAGCTTAATTCATCATAACGACGTAAATGATGAAGCCGTTGATACTGCCGTAATAACTCTGCTTCCTTATTTCGAGAAAGATACTTCTCAAACAAAGGCCACTCATAATTAAAGAATCCCTGTTGTTTATATTGAATAAACGCAGTCTCATATTTTTCTTCATCACCAGACTGGTAAAGAAAGAAAATAAACACATTTAAAAGTACTAATATGATTAAAGTTACTGGAGTATGTTTCCAGTCAAATCGTTTTTCTGTAGGGATAATAACCATAGAAGAGTGGACTCCTGACGTCCTGTTGCCACGATAAAGAATTTATGATTTTACTCTTTTCATCAAAGTAAAATATCTTTATAAGATACCATATTTGTTAAAAAGGCAGTATTTTTACGCTATTCCGGTCATTCTCTGTCAGTGATTACAACAAAGCTTAGAACCACCGACAGTATTAAACCCCCAAAATTTCGGTATCAGGCAATTATGTAAGCCAGCGTTCTTGAACCTGATGGCTTATAGTCTTGCTGTTTCCTGCATCGTCAAGGAGTCTGGGTATAAACAACTATCAATTTCTTAGTGTATCTGTATTAATCAATATTTCAACCTGTTTAGATTACTCTTTGACTAATAAGCAGAAATTCAAGGATAAAACTATCTATTTTTAAGCGCAGGCTTTCTATGCATCCCCAGAATAAACAAAAGTTTTCCAGTAATTGCTCGTAAGTTAAAACTGAATCTCATTTTTTTTGATAAATATCTAGTAACATGTTAGCAATATGGCTTTGTGAATTATTACTCAGGGAATCGTATTTAATCTCAAATAAAAACTGGTTAAAATACAACCGAATTTCGCTCAAGGTTATTAATTTCTACTATTATACTGAGATTACACTCAAAAAATATTAGAAACACGGCTGTATCGACAGTAATACAAACTGACAATCGCCCAATACTTCACAAATTTTTACTAATGTTATAATTGGGTCATATTCGATATAAGTAAGAAGGCATTTAAAAATAAGCTGTACTCGATTTAATCGGTACCTCGTTAAAAATAATAAATCAGGATTGTAGGATGAGCAAAACCGCGTTAATTGTTGATGATTCACGTTTAGCCTGTAAAGTACTTTCCAATATGCTTGATTCTCTGAGAATTAAAAGCATCGCAGTTTATTCTGCCGAAGAAGCGTTAGAGCATTTACGTTACAATCAGCCAGATATCATTTTTCTAGACCACAGTATGCCTGGAATGGATGGTCTGGAAACAATAAAAATAATTAAAGACTCTCCGCTTACAGCGACGGTTCCTGTACTCATGTACACCGCTAAAGAGGGAGACGTTTATGTGGGACAGGCCAGAGCGCTGGGTGCGGTTGATGTTTTACCTAAAGGACTGGAAAAAGATCATCTGGTTAATTCTCTGGAAAAGCTGGGATTCATTGATAAACAACAGAAACAATCAGATGGTGCAAACATTGCATCAACAGTCAGCAACCAGACCGAAATCAAAGCTCAATCCGACACAGCAACAATACCAGAGCCCTCGGTTTCAACAAATCAAGATACACCACCACCCATCCGAGCAATTAGTAAACCTTCGCCACCAGCTAAACCGGCCTGGCACTCTTTCTGGCAGCAACGTGTAGAGCCTTACCTGAATAGACAAAAATCGGTCCATTCCGATGAGTTGCGCCACAGTACAAAAATTCAAACACGCCGCCTGATTAAAGAAATACATCATACGCTAGAGCATTTTGAGCATGCACTCGCTCACCGTATGGAGTCACATAATGATTTTTCCTCAATTCAACAGGAAATACAGAGAAAACAAGGAAAAAAATGGCTCTCCGCGATGGTTATCATCATGCTGATAGTCCAGTTTTGTGTTATCTGGTTTTTATGGAGTGTCAATCATTCTAACCAGGAATTGCTCAACACACAGATAACAATTGCAAACTGGCAATCGCAGGCTGATGAACAGTTTTCAAAACTCAATCAGAAAGTGGATTCAATTGACATTAAGTTCCCAGAAAAAAAACCTCTACCAACGATCATTTCACTGATAAACCAGAACGGGACTGAAATCTCTGAACTCTACCCTACCAATTCCGGTAATGATGATTATATTGGCATTACTGACAGAGGCTATCAGTTTACAGTCAACTCTCAGGGTGAAATTCAATGGCCATTTAAAAATCGATATTACCTGACTGATAAATGTGAGGGCGATGCTTTTGTCAACACCAATAATGCACAGGTTTTTAAAGATGAAGAAGGACAGATCTGGTATACCGACAAACATACTGTAACAACATTAATGCCTGTTCACTCAAAACGAACGCTCGATAATAAATGCATTTCATTAAATAATAAAATGCTTGAGCTTATCAGGTTACAAAGAGATAACTCTCTGGAAACCGGTATTGAAGAAAAGCAAAGTATGCATATTTCTTATAGTCAGTAAGTCTATTACAAAATAGCTTATACCCAGGCTCCCTGGAAATACAGGATTCAGCATTTCCAGGGCATTTAGATATATAATCAGAAGTCACTCAGTCGCAGGCAAGTCTAATTGCCTGCCACGCTCTTTCCACATGCCGATGCTCAGTGTAAGTCTGACCAATACACAGACGCAATACAAACTGACCATCCAGCCTGGTATGCGTCAGATAAAGCTGACCACTTGCGTTCAGCTTTTCCATCAACTGTTTGTTATAAGTATCGCCTGCAACATGTCGAAAACAAACTAAATTAAGCGGTACGGGAGCAACCAGTTCAAACCGTTCATCCGCGTCAACCCAACTTGCAAACTCTTCTGCCAGTTTAACATGCTGCCGTACATGATACTGCAAGCCTTTCACACCATAATGACGAAGAACAAACCATAATTTTAATGCTCTGAAACGCCGTCCAAGCGGAATATGCCAGTCGCGATAATCAATTACCGCTCCAGACTCTGTTGCTTCATTACGTAAATACTCAGGTAATATTGATAGTGTATCTATCAATGATTTTTTATCTGCGACATAAAAACAGTTACAGTCAAAATTAGTAAACATCCATTTGTGGGGGTTAAAGGTATAGCTATCAGCCAGCTCAATGCCATCATGAATAAACCGAAACTCCGGGCATAGTGCTGCAGTACCTGACATTGCAGCGTCAATATGAAACCAGATATTCTCCTGATGACAAATTTTCCCAATGCTTGTTAATGGATCCAGCGCACTGGAAGACGTAGAGCCGACTGTTGCAGAAACAAAGCAAGGTAATAATCCCGCCTGTTTATCTATTTTAATCTGTTTTAGTAAAGCGTCAGGATCCATCGCATAATTTTCGTCAACCTCAATTAAACGAACATTACTCAGACCAATACCCGCTATCTTTGCTGACTTTTCGATTGAGGAATGTGCCTGACTCGAAGTATATACAGTCAATTTTCCATCACAACCTTTCTCATTGCTGGCAAACTGGGTCGCTTTTTCTCTGCCCGCCAACATAGCACATAAAGCCGCATTAGATGCGGTATCCTGAATGACGCCTCCCCCAGCCTGTTCCGATAAAAATTTTTTCGGTAAACCTAACATTTCTACAATCCAGTCCATCACCTGAGTTTCAAGTTCGGTACAGGCAGGGCTAGTCGCCCAAATCATTCCCTGTACGCCCAGACCTGAAGACAACAAATCTCCTAACACTGCTGGCGCAGAACTGTTTGCAGGGAAGTAAGCAAAAAAATTCGGCGACTGCCAGTGAGTAATTCCTGGCATAATAATATTCTCAACATCCTGCATCATTGACTGAAAACTTTCTCCTTCAACAGGTGCAGAATCAGGCAATCCGTTATAAATATCGCCAGGATCAACCTGGGACATTACCGGATATGACTCAACCTTTTCATAATAATCCGCAATCCAGTCAATGAGTTCTTTGCCCTGTTTGCGAAATTCATCAGCACTCATATGAAAGTTTTTATTTTCAAAAGAATCAATCGTAGACATTCAGAATTCCAGGAGTTTTATAACGTTAATCTTTATTTAAATTAAAAAGGTCGTTCATTGCTAATAACAGACAGCTCGCAACCGAAACAAAACCAGTTTAAGACTCAATACCTTCAACAACAACGGCCGTACCATAAACCATCAGTTCAGCTGCACCAGAAGCAATTTGTGACGTAGAAAAATGCAGTCCAACAACGGCATTTCCGCCCAGCTCTCGTGCATCCTGCATGATTCGGTCCAGAACCTGCTCTCTGCTTTCTGCCAGTAGCTTGGTATACTCATGAATTTCTCCACCAACAATGCCTCTCAATGCGGCCAATATATCATGGCCAATATGACGTGAACGAATACTGGTCCCCCTGACCAACCCTAAGTGCTTAATAATTTTTTGACCATAAATAAATTCTGTTGTAGATAACAGGACCTTACTCATATTTTTACTCGCTTATATTTGTCTTTTCTGGCACTGATTAAACGCTGCCTTAATACGCTAAATAACAATAACAGAGTTCCACCGCTCATTGCACCAACCAGTACTTTTTCCAGCAACCCAAGCTCAGGATGAATGAGTATCTTATATAACGTATAAAATACTGCAATGGTGACACCAGCACCAGCAAGCGTAAAACCTAATATTCGACTTGTTTTACTCACAGGTTCATTAATCAGCTTATCAAGATGATCTAGCTCACGCTCCTGTAAACTCAGTGACTGTACCTCAATACGCATCACTGATAACTCATCATATATTCGTTTATATTCCGGGTTGCTTTTTATCAATAACGATATTTTTTGTGCTTCCTGCTGAGTAAGTTCTTCATCAAGATAGCCAGAAATTAATTCAAATTTTTCATCATTAATAACCTCTGCAGGCTTATCATTTTCTTTATCTGAAAACACTGTGTGATCAGGATCTTGCTTATTCATTGTGGCCTCCCAATGAAAATCCTTTTTTTATCAATATTTTTCTTAATGACATTCTGGCTCGGTGCAATCGTGACATAACCGAACCGTTAGCAATTCCCAGAATTTTAGCAATATCAGCATAACTAAAATTATGATAATCTCTTAATAAAATAATTTCCTTCTGTTCCATTTTAAGCGCATCAAGTGACTGCTCTATAGATTCTTTCAGCTGGAACTGTTGCAGTTTCTTATCTGGTTCATTAATCACTGGCGCATGTGAATGATAGTCTTCGTGCTCAACTTTACGCACCCGTTGCTGATGACGCAAAATATCAATCGATTTATTACGTACAACGGTAAATAACCAGGGTTTAAACTCAGCATGATCCAGAGCCGGGGCTCCTGGATGGTTAAGCCCCTTTTCAATTGAAGACTGCACAACCTCCAGAGCATCATCCGGATTATTGAGTAGTCGTAATGCGAGTGCAAAAGCCTGCTTGCGACAAGCTTCAAACTCTTCAGACACCTGCATGGCGTATTCCTTTATTTTTAAGAATTTCAGTTTAACCATTAAATAGTACGCTATTAAAAGACTGAGTTATAGATAAAGCTTTATAAAAAGGCTATATTATTTTTAGTCCTTAAAGTCAACCTGATACACATAAGAACAAGCCTTTAAGAGCTAATATTCCCCACAAATCAGACAGTACAAACCTGCAGACAATGAGAATTACTTCGTTTATAGTTGTTTTAACGGTTCAACGACATGAGTATTCCAGTAATTTCGCAATTTTCTGAATGTGCGCAAGCAGAATTTCTTTTTTGCTGAAAAACAGGCTTGTCAGGAAAGAAGGTGATCAATAAAGATAAGTGTTAATAATCATCAAATGAAGAATCATGAAACAGGACACTTAAAATAAAGAATCCAGGCTTTTAAATTTTAATTCACTGTTTACTTAATCCATTTTGTCAGCATTTGCTTCATAGACTCAAGCATAACGGGCTTATTGAGTACATCATTCATTCCCGAATTCTCGCACTCACCATTAGTCCCTACAGTAACATTAGCGGTGAGTGCAATAATTGGAATATCTTTATTGGGACCACTAAGTTGTCTGATTGTTTTTGCGGTTTCAAAACCATCCATAATCGGCATCTGGCAATCCATAAAAATTAACCGATAAGCATTCACCGTCACCAATTCAATAGCTTCCTGACCATTTTCAGCAACATCAGCTGCGTACCCCAGTTTATCGAGAAACAGGCAGGATACTCGCTGATTGGCAAAATCATCTTCAACAACCAGAATCTTCTTACGCATAACCTCTACTCCAAGCCGCTACAACAAAAACAAAAATCGTATCATTTCAAATATACCCAAACTCCCTGAAGATGCAGGACACCCGCCAGGCAAGCTTATAAGACTTATCATCAGGCATTAAAGTGATTTAGCCAGCACTATTCCAACAAAAATACTCAGCCCAACCCAGTTATTGTTTAAAAATGCGGTAAAGCACTTTTCTCTTTCTTTTTTTCGACAATAATACAGTTGCCATGTAATCAGTCCTGTCGCAGCCAGAATACCAAGATAATACCACCCATCAAGATTAAAGCGGGCTCCCACCAATAGCATTCCAAAAATAAAAAATCCCTGAATGATTGCGACAATCTGTAAATCAGCTTCACCGAATAATATAGCTGTAGACTTAATACCCGCTTTTATATCATCGCGCTTATCGACCATTCCGTACAAAGTATCATAAGCTAACACCCACAATAAATTCACAGTAAACAACAACCAGGCCGTTAACGGAATTTCATTATTTGTTGCAGCAAAAGCCATAGGAATTGCCATTGAAAATGCCGCTCCCAGTACTATCTGGGGAAAATAGGTCACTCGTTTCATAAACGGATAAGCAGTGGCTATTCCTATGGCAATCACCGATAAAAATACCGTTAACCTGTTAAGAAATAACACAAGAACAAACGCTGTCAGTGATAAAACAACAAATAAAATAAGGGCTTCTTTTTCAGTGACGCTCTGAGTTGCAAGAGGACGAAGCTTAGTTCGCTCAACTTTGCCATCCAGTTTTCTATCAGCAAAATCGTTAATGACACAACCTGCCGAGCGAGTCAAAAAGACGCCCACCGAAAAAATAACAATGAGTGATAGCCGTGGTGTATCTTCAGCAGCCAGCCATAATGCCCACAAAGTTGGCCATAACAATAATAAAACGCCAACCGGCTTTTCAATTCGCATTAACTGGCCGTACAATTTTAAGCGACGCCGCCACCAGGGAGAAAGCTCTATACTGGCGACCAGCCTTACAATATCTTTAACAATTTCGACAAAAGTACCCCAAAATGTAATTTTGGTCGTTCGTTTTCTTCTGGTTAATTTTCTCTTTTCAGACATTGTGTTAGCTGATAGATGAACTGGAATAAACAGGACAGTCGGGCAAAAATATCTCACTGACCAAAACAGGTCCCGAAGTAAACTCAAAGATTGATCGTCTTTCCCACAAAGGGTGACTAATTTTTATTCCCATATCAAACACCGTTTGTGGAAGCGTATTACTCATTCCTATATGCATACTTTTACGTCTGGCGCCTTTTCGACCGAATAAAATTTTACCAATAGGTGCATTTTTTAAAAACAATACCCTTTTGGCACTACCAGAAAGCGTTTCCTGGGGTATCACTGTTCTGGCAAATAACCAATGCTGCTCCCCTTTGCCCATTCTAATTTCACGAACTAATGCCAGACGACGTGGCTTAACGCCAAGAGATAAACGCTCCTGAGCCAGCAGAAATTCTCTCTGCTGATGCAATAGAGTTAACCGGGGAGTTACTCCCATCAGCTGTTTGAACCTCTGCGTAAGGCTTCCGTGATGGCAAAGTAACGCAAAAATTTCTGAATTCAAGTTGAATATGGACCCATTTTAATAATTAGTCGGGATTATAACAAATTGACCGCATGACATGATAATTTTTGGACGGAACTTGCAGTTTAAGGCAAATATCTTTATAACTGCGAACTGTATTGTCAGATTAACGGGTTAACAACATGAAAAAATGGGAATGTATTGTCTGTGGATGGATTTACGATGAAGAAAAAGGCTGGCCTGAAGACGGTATTTCAGCAGGCACCCGATGGGCAGATGTGCCTGACGACTGGTTATGCCCTGATTGTGGCGTGGGTAAAGAAGACTTTGAAATGGTGGAAATCTGAATTTTCACCCACCTGCACATTTGAGTACCGCTGAGCGATTACCTTCCAGACAAAAAAGACCAGATATCTATCAGCCAGAGTCTACCATCAGGTATTGTTTTCTTTTCGACATTGTCACTGTATGAATTTTGAACTACTATTTCACTAGCCAGAATAACCTGATATACCCAAGCTTCCTGAAAATGCAGGTTTCAGTGTTCAGGCTTTTAAGAGATTATTCTCATACATCCATCCATTCTGCACTATACTTCTTTAAATTAGTCATTTAACTCTCAACGTCACGATTATAAACACTTATGTTACGTCTCTTGTCATTCACAACCATTATTTTTCTCTCCCTGCTCACTCTGGCAGTAAATGCTGTGGAAAACGATGAAGAAACAACTTCTGAGACAGCCGCTGAAGAAAATAAATTACCAATAAAATACTATGAAATCGATCCTAATATCTTAACGTTTTACCAAAGTAGTGGAAAAAAAATTGGCTATATCGTCGTTCAGGTACAACTAGTGGTCAGGGGCCAGGAAAACTATGATCTGGTTGAGCTTCACTTACCACTTCTGCAAGATACATTG
>JADGFG010000308.1 GCA_016743995.1 Kangiellaceae bacterium
AATTCATCTCGTATACAGAGAGAATAAAATGACTTATGTACATGATACATCGTCGTTGCTATCCGCGCGACCACGTTTTTTCAAACACCTGCAAAGGTGTCAGCAAACAGACCAGCAAAATCACTTTTCCTTTATTATCACTCAGCTCCATGTTTTACGCCTAACCTTCTGTTTTTTAAGAAAAAAATACTCAGGCTAATCCCCCCAAAAAAGACTTTTAAACTGAATTTTTCAGGACTTGTTTGTGCCTGCAGATTTTCAATTGAAACCCATTTTTAACCGTTTTCAGACAGCTTTAATCCTTAAAAAGGTGTGTTTTTTAATTAACACCACCATTTTATGGCGTACCCGGCCGCCTGTTTTTTATACAGCCAGCAGGTTTTATCACTAATGAATAAACGCCAGATTAAATCGGTCACAACCGAGTTTGGAAGAGCGAGGTCGCAAAGAGCGGTCGGAATTGGCAAGCCCCAGACCCAACTAACGCCTGAGCTTAAAAAAGCGAAAGCTTTCTGGTCAGTTGAAGAAATAGAATGACTCTTCTTGCAGGTTGTTCTGTTTTATCTCTCTTCATGCTGTCGACCAGTTTTTTATTGATTGAACTAAATGAAACTGAACTAAAAAATATTAAAGCGATTAATGAAAAGGAAAAAAACATGAGTGCGCCCAACAATACAGAAACAAAGCAAGACAAAACAGAACAAGACCAACCAGAAATAAGAGTTCCGAAAAATAAAAACAGTGAATACGTGCGTGAACGCTTGATAATTTTTAATGAAAACGAAGCCCTGCTTAAAGCTAAAACAAATGCAAAAAACCGAGCCAGAATTCTCCTGCCCAGGCTTTAAGAGTTATCGCCATGGAAATAGAGGGTTTCGCCAGAGAGGTACCCAACAACAGGCAGCTCTTTAAAGAAGTCAAAAATAAAATTGACCTGGAAATGGAAAACTACCTCACCCAGCAAGAAAAAAGAAGACGAATAAAAATAAAAAGTTTTTTCGATGTTTTTTATCGACTTAACCTGTTTGCCGCCGTTGCGCTGTTTACTTATTTTATTTTTGTTTATTTGATGGATGTCCAGTTTTAAAGTTTAGTTTAAAAGCAGGCCAGATACTTCAGGTTAATGCTGATTCTTATTGACGAAAGAATATTAGTGTGAGTAAATCAGTATTGATTAGCGAACACCGCATAAATAACAGGCGTAAGTTAACTGGACGTCAGATTAAAATAGTAAGCCGGCACCAGAGGAAGTTGTGGCAAGAATATTAAACAAAAAAAAGATAGTAATTTTTACTGGCGCTGGAATCAGCGCAGAAAGTGGAATTAAAACTTTTAGAGACACCAATGGACTATGGAATGAGTATTCCGTTGAAGATGTTGCTACGCCACAAGCATGGCGCAAAAATCCTGAGCTGGTACTTGAGTTCTATAATGAGCGCAGACAAGATATTCGTCATGCCAGACCAAACGCCGCCCATGATGCGATTGCCAGGCTGGAAAAGGAATATGAGGTTATTGTTGTGACCCAGAATATCGACAATCTGCATGAACGGGCAGGCTCTTCCAATGTTATTCATGTTCATGGTGAAATCACCAAAGCACGAAGCACACTTGATGAGAGCCTGGTTTATGACATTGGCTATAACTCAATATCACCCGGTGATACTTGTGAATCGAAAAGCCAGTTACGGCCACATATTGTCTGGTTTGGAGAGGGAATATTCCACTTCGATACTGCGCGTGCCAGCATCAAAGATGCCGCCAGAATATTAGTTGTTGGAACCTCATTAAGCGTATTTCCGGCAGCAGGGTTGCTCAAAAAAGCGAGCTTCCATGCAGAAAAGGTTATTGTATCTTTAGATATTGATAAGAAGCCGTATGGGTATAAATTTATTAGAGCTAACGCTTCAAAAATGGTTCCATGGGTTGTAGAAAAGTGGCTTAATGGGGAGAGGGCGGTTTAAGATGGCTGTTTGCCGTTAAATGGGTTGTTTATGGTGGATGGTTTTGCTTTGACTTTCTCTTGTGATTAAAAGGTTGTTTATAATTGAGTATTTCGGTATATTTTATGATCACAATCAGGGGCTTTATGTCTAAAAGCAATCGCAATTTAGTAAGGATTTATTAGTTTATGGAACAGTTTAAAACGATAGAAGATCTTAGAGAAAAAATAAAAGAATATGAAAGCTATCTAGCAAGGCCGACTCGAGGTTTAAGTCATCCCACTTTGTATCGTAAAAGAGATGTGCAAGAAGGAGATGTAATAATTAAAGGCGTAAGAGAAAACGATTGGTTCTTTTCAGAAGATAGGGAATGGGTTTTGCCACACGACCAAATGGGATTGTCGTTTTCATCAAATTGGCAACATCTTAAAGGTGTTTATAAAATGAAGGAGAAGCATAATTTTGGCGCATCCATAAATGTTTATTGGGTACTTGAAGAAGTTAATTTGCCGCAATACATGAGGTTTATGCCTGACGAAAAGAAGAAAGGACATTTTTTGCTTACGATAACTAAATCAATGACGTTGTTTCAATTAGTTCAAAAACTAAAAATGGTAGCGTATCGTATGTCTGTAATTAAAGATGCGAGGAAAGCATTATGATCGAATATGCCTACAATGAAGAAAAAACAGTTGCTTTATTTTTTGCCGACAAACTTAATAACCAGAAAGCGAAAGAAATCATAACGTATGGTGCTGTAACCTCAAGTGAGGAAGCCACTGTCCTGAGCAAATTTTTTTGGCAAATGGTCAATAAATCTGCCGAAGGAAATGTGACTTTACCCTGTAAAGGAAGTTCACAATACTGGACCGAAAAACTGTATAATTCACTAGGCGGCTATTTAGAAAGGTCAGGTTATGAAAAAGAATGGGATATTGAAATAGATAATGCATAAAAGCTGGTTGCACCAGGTTTCGTAGTATAAAAAGGAAGGGTAAAAGATATTTCTCTAATGAATGCTTGTTTAATG
>JADGFG010000118.1 GCA_016743995.1 Kangiellaceae bacterium
GACGAAGATAAGCAGGCAACGGCCACGCTGATAACTCGTCAGCAGGGTATTTTATGTGGCACGGCCTGGGTAGAGAAAATATTTGAGTTACTTGAAAACCGGGTAAAAATTCACTGGAATTTTAAAGATGGCGATAAAATCAACGCCAGTGATGTGCTTTGCACGCTAACCGGTAATGCACGTGATTTACTCACCGGCGAACGAGGCGCGATGAACTTTTTGCAAAGCCTCTCCGCCACCGCCAGCATAACCGCACTTTACAGTGAAAAAATCAGTCACACGTCATGTAAACTGTTAGACACCCGAAAAACGATTCCCGGCATGCGTTTTGGACAAAAATATGCGGTTACCTGTGGCGGCGGAAATAATCACCGCATTGGATTGTCCGATGCATTTTTAATCAAAGAAAACCATATTATGGCTTGTGGCGGCATTATTCCAGCGCTACAAACAGCCATTAACAATCATCCTGCTCAACTGCTGGAAATTGAAGTGGAGTCACTGGCTGAACTGCAACAGGCACTGGATGGTAACGCACAGGTGATAATGCTGGATAATTTTTCCATTGAAGCAATGTGTGCAGCAAAGGCTATTCGTGATCAACACAACAATAAAGCCCAGCTGGAAGCCTCGGGCAATGTCAGCCTGGACACCCTGGCTGAAATAGCAGAAACGGGGGTTGATTATATTTCTGTAGGCGCACTGACTAAAAATATTAATGCGCTGGATTTATCGATGCGAGTTGAGATTGGTTGATTCTGACTTGAATACAAAAAATTTCGCATAAAAATAATTAAATAATAAACCAGCGCCGGAACCAAGCACAAAAGCGATGTAAACAGTATACGGGATGGAAAGTGTCGACAGGACTAACTCAAAGATTAAAAAACTGATGATAAATCCTTTAGTCTGCCCCAACAGGTAAAGTTTGTAATTGGCGTTTTTTTGAGAAAAGGTCACTTTTGAGTTTAATAAAAAGGTACTGTTTACTGCGACAATAAAGGCCAGTAACCTGGCCAGATGTATGTTTACCCACTCAGACAATAAAAAAAAAGTCAGAAAATCGACTCCAAAACCTATTCCACCAACAATACAGAAAAATGCAAAAGTTCTCATTTTAATGTTAGAAAGGCGAGTTTCTTTATTTCTTTTCTGCTTTTAGAAATAGAACTCAATATTATTCCAGTGAATAATGACAGGGAGCTTAAAATCATTAAGCCACTGGCCAAAATGGCCGATGGAAATCGGGGCACAAGACCTGTTTCAAAAAATTCCAGAATAACCGGCGTGCCAATGATTATTCCACACAGTGCAAATAACGCACTAAAAAAACCATAAATAAGTATCGGCTTATGATCTTTAAATAAGCGAATAATAGTCCAGCCTATTTTAGTTCCATCTTTAAAAGTATTTAATTTACTTTCAGTTCCCTCAACTCGCTCGGAATATTCTATAGGGACTTCCAATACTTTTGCACCCACTTCAACCGCATGAATAGAGATAGCCGTTTCTACTTCGAAGCCTTTGGTAAACAGCGGTGTTGATTTTACAAAACGCCTGGACAATACCCGGTAACCAGACAACAAATCTTTAAATTCGGCATAAAATAAATAGTTAACAATTTTGGTTAAAATCTTATTTCCTGCCAGGTGACCCGAAGGACTACCACTCTCCGAATAAGAGCTTAAGCGGCTACCAACAATCATGTCGGCTTTGTTATCTAACATCAGAGACAACATTGACGGTGCCTGCTGCGCGGGATAAGTCCCATCTCCGTCAGTCATAATAAAATAGTCCGCATCAACATCCCGGAACATGGCCTGTACAACATTGCCTTTACCTTTTTGCGAAACATGGTGAACAATAGCCCCCACTTTTTTCGCAATTTTTTCGGTATCGTCTGTTGATGCGTTATCAAACACATGAATTGCTGCATCGGGCAAATATTGCTGAAAACTTTCCACCACCAGTTTAATGGCGGCAGCTTCGTTATAGCAGGGAATAATTACTGCGACTGACGGTATTTTTTCCAAGTGCCTTTACTCCATTGTATAAGTATTTTAAACCCATAGATGCTAACTGGTATCAATAGCATTTTATACGG
This sequence comes from Kangiellaceae bacterium, assembly GCA_016743995.1. GTDB lineage: Bacteria > Pseudomonadota > Gammaproteobacteria > Enterobacterales > Kangiellaceae > Aliikangiella. Next base: position 2,105 of record JADGFG010000118.1, read on the forward strand.
AATGCTATACCTTGGAAAAGGTGCAGCAATAATATGAATGAGAATGGCATAAACAATAAACAATGCAGTCACCAACAACACGGGATGCACTCGCTGTTTTTTCTTGATAGAAAAAATACCAATGAATACTGATGAAATCAAACCAACCACAACCCAGCTATTATGAATTAAATAATGAAGCTGATGAGTTGCTTTCATATCGGGCATGTAGGCATAGGGCGTTTTAATAACTGGGTAGATAAATATATCGCCCTGACCCGCAATAATACTCCATTGCCATAAATAAGTCTGGCGTTCATAGGTGTACCAGCTTAAATACTCCATAGGTGCGGCCTGTATTCGATCACCGATTAAACTGAGTGTCGCCCCAACCCCATTTTGAACCTCAACAGCTCTTGGGTCAAAACGATAAGGGATCCCGAAACTTTCTGGTATATTGTTAAAAATAAAACCAGGAAAGCTACCGTGATATATGCCATTGATTAGCAAAGTAGGATCTGACCAGACTCCCAGTACTGCTAAATTCCTGAACTTCCAGGCGAGTATAGGCAACAGGCAGAACAAAACGAACATTAACGACTTTTTTAAATGTTGACGTGAAAAAACCAGTGTTGACGCCAGTATAAATAATGGAAAATATTCTACGACCGGGCGTACCAGAGCGGCAAGCCCCATTAAAAAGCCACAAAGCATCACTCCCCTGTCAGTTATTTCTGTTTTAGTTGAGTTAAGCCAGGCGACAAACACAGTTAACGCCAACAGGCTGGTGAATAATGATTCACTTAAGAAATAAGTATTAATACTGTTTAAATGAGGAAATGACCACAAAATAAAAGCCGCTGGTAACCCCCAATATAAACCCAGTAGCTTAATGATCACTATGGTTAACAATAACAGACATAAAAACTGCAATATTGTCTGAGACGACAATACATTTTTCAGCGTTGCTTCGGTTGAATCCTGAAAGAATAACGAAGCAAAAAAAGGAAACCCCGGACTTCGTAATGCATCTGGCTTTGGTTCAGGTGTACTCTCACGGGAGTACATATTTTGTTGCTTCAGGTTTTTTGCGTAATGATAATACTCAAAGGCATCAGCCCTGACGGGATTATTCACAACAGTCTGACTTACTACGATGTGTCGGATATGCGCACCATAGAGTACGATAATGCCAAGCAATATCCAGCAAATAACCGCCAGCTTGCTTTGCGAAGCCAGAAAACCTGATTGTCGGGGTGTACAATCTCTGTCCATAAAAAACTTTTACCTGTTATTTATAATAAGTCTTGAATTTCTTAATTTTGATTCAGCAGTTTACCTATAATACGGGGTATATACAAAGCGCAACATAAACAAAGAATAATATCTGCAAAGAATAATATCTACAACGTATACCAGGCTGCAATAGCTATTATTCTGGTTTTATCGCTTTACCCACCACCTGCAAACCCGCTCTTTTCATACTGGAAAACCTTAAACACCAGGCATCAAAACGAGCGGCAGCACGAGTAATGGCTTTAATGCCAGGAATAAAGCGAAAGAATCGATTAAAAAATAACACATCACTATTCATAAACAGACAAAATCCGATAAATCCGCAGGTATCCCAGGTCTCACTTTTGAATCCGGCTTTTTCTAACAAGGGAATAGTCTCTTCATAAACCAGTGGCGCTTCAGTATCGTGATCAAGCATGGGTGATACACGATAAATGATACCCCGCAAAAATTTCCAGAACCAGAAGTCGCTCACCGGTTCTCGCCAGATAAAAACACCGCCAGGTTTTAAGGTACGATAAACTTCTTTAAATAACTGTTCTCTATCAGGCACATGGTGAATGCCGCCCAGCATGATCACTGTGTCAAAACTATCACCGCGCAGGGGTAAGTTAGTTGCGTCCCCCTGAATAAAGCTTAAATGTGGTTCATGTTTTTGTCTGGCGAGATGTAACATGGCGGTAGAAATATCAACTCCGACTCCCTGGCTAATCTGAGTATGATAAAGCTCGAAGGCTTCTCCAGTTCCACAGCAGACCTCTGCACAAATACCGAGAGAATTTTCTCCAACGACCTGGTGTAACATTCTGTCCAGGTATGCCATGTATTCCTTAGTGTGTGGGTATTCCAGATTGTTAGAATAAGCATCTACAATCTGATCATAGTGCTGCTGCTGGGCATGAGCTTCAGCACTCAGGGATTCAGCAAAAACAGGGATGCCCTGTTGATTAATGGCATAGGAATAGCTTTCTTTTTCATCAGTCAGATAACCAGACCCCGAAGCTTCTTTTAATGAAGTGGTTTTACTCTCCTGTCCCCCGCCCTTTAAAACTAACGAAGAATCGGTTGCCGGACACCTGAGCAAAGGAAGCACAGCGTTCAGGTCTTGTAACGAAGAAGAGTCAACTGGTTGCTCCGTTGAATGGCTACTACTCACAGTTTAGACTTCCTCATTATTCACCTTCTTCATTCGCAGACTTAGTACCAATAACCGTCCATGACATTTCGTTTACCCAATGTACTTCGACATTTTGCAGACCTGCTCTTTTAAAAAAGTCTTCAGCTTCTTCTTTTTTATAATACTTCGCAATTTTCGGGATCATATGGTCGTAAACAATCGCTCTTAAATGACGAAAACTAAACTGACGAATTAAACGGAAGTACTCAATTCTGTTTAGTCCAAGCCTTAACAAACACCATAATATCGCTGTGAGTGGTGCCGACAAAAGGTAAACCAGCTTTAACGGCAGTTTACTAAAGAGAAAGAGTCTGAGCGGATTAAAATAACGAATAAGCTTTTCGTTATTTTCATAACCATAAAGCCAGGCCAGTACTTTGCCGCCAGGTTTAGCTGCTTTTGTCATATTGGCGAGGGCTTTATCCGGAAATTCAATATGATGCAAAACACCAATACTAAAAACAATATCAAATGCGTTCTCTTCATTGATTTCATAAGCGCTACGCCGGTCAACAGTCATTTCAGGATATTGAGCCAGATTGTTTCTAGCGGCAGCGAGAGTTCGTTCATCCAGATCAATGGCCAGCCCATTATTAGCGCCATATTTTAATGGCCAGACACTGTTTCGGCCAATGCCGCAGCCAACATCCAGAAATGAAGCTTCTTTAAAATCTTCAGCGGTGAGGCCTGTCGTCCAACGCTTGAATTGTTCTTCATGAATGGGTAGCACTTCAGAAAAAATATTCCATGAGTGACCAAATCTTTCTGTTGAACCTTTTACAATTTCATTGTCAACCATTAGCTTTTATTTCTCATCGCTTAATTATTCAGTTTTTTTCTTTTCACATCGTATTTTCATTATTACAGGCCATCATTCATCAAACAGAATGGTAGGCTATCGCGAATTTATTGGCTATACTCAATCGGGCTTAATTTAAACATTGCCTGAATATAACGAATAAAAATTAACCAGGAGCTACTTTCTGTGAAAAAACGGCCTGATCATTCCAGAGCATTATCGATTATTGTGCCCATCTATAATGAAGAAGACAATATTAAACCGCTTTATGATGAATTAATGCAGGTTTGTACCAGTTATGATTATGAAATCATCTATGTGAATGATGGTTCCACAGATAACAGCTTAGCGCTTTTAAATGAAATTGCGAATCAAAATCCTCTCTGTATTGTGATTAATTTGCGCCGAAACTCAGGGCAAACTGCTGCGATGATGGCTGGCTTTGATCATTGCTGCGGCGATGCGATTGTTTTACTGGATGGCGATCTACAAAATGATCCGGCCGATATTCCCCGGTTGCTGGAAAAACTGGATGAAGGTTTTGATTTATGCTCTGGCTGGCGACAAAAACGGAAAGATACCTGGTTGACAAAAAAGCTGCCCAGTATGATAGCGAATAAGGTGATTTCAAAAATATCCGGGGTAAAACTCAAAGATTATGGTTGTACTTTAAAAGCCTATAAACGAGAAGTGCTGGCAGATGTTCAGCTCTATGGCGAAATGCACCGTTTTTTACCGATTTATGCAGGCTGGCAAGGTGCTAAAACCACTGAAATTGCGGTTAATCACCGCGCACGTATCCATGGCACCTCTAATTATGGTCTTGAACGAATTGGTAAAGTTATTCTGGATTTACTGGTAGTCACTTTTCTCAGCGGTTATTCACAAAAACCCATTTATCTATTTGGTGGGTTTGGTCTGTTAAATCACTTTTTCGCACTAATTACTTTTATAGTGATGATTTATTTTAAATTCTGGGGCGGAAAAGATTTTATTGCGACGCCATTGCCACTGGTTGCAACCCTGTTCTTTCTGATGGGGTTTATTTCCATTTTACTGGGATTAATTGCCGAGCTTTTAATACGGACTTATCACGAATCGCAGAACAAACCGACTTATCATGTGGAGAGTAAACAAAACTTTAATGGCGGGGATTGACCGCCATTCTGGTGTTTTATCCCAGTCAGTCTTCAATTACTATTTATTTCTAGTCACTCTCTAAGGATTGACAATGCCTGCCCTGACACAAACTGGTAATAACCACTGCGGCGACTTTGAAACTTTTTTGCAGGGCTTTTTCTCCGTAGTAGCGTTTTGCTATTTCCTGGTCTATGTGGTTGTTGGTGATAATGGTCATTTCGTTAAGCGCATCATTTCCAGTATTATTTTCAGTATCATTTAACAACAGAAACAGGGTGTTTTTCGGGTTGACAATCTGATAGCCATTATTAACCTGAACTATTTCAATATCTTTTACTACGCCTGCAATTTGAAAATAATGACTGATACCTGAGGGTTGATTATCTTTGGTCCAGGGTGGTGTCCTTTGTAATATATCATTACTGAAAAAAAGAACATCATTAACTTTCATGTTCCGTGTATTGAACCCTTTAAAATTTCGTACTAGCTGTAATTTAAGGTTATTGCCCAATAATCCTGTTAAATGTATGTCGCTCACATGATAAATACCGTGGTATCGATCTCTCCAGAAAGGACTTTTCGCTAAAAAAGGGAAATTTAAAATCTTAGTGGTAAACAAACGTGAATCAGTTGCCAGTACATTTTCAAGCGGTGAAAAAAACTTTCCCATTTGCATGGAACCCGCGTTTGTTAAATAACCAATTCCCAAAGTCAGGCTACGAGAAACATCAAATAGAAAGACTGCTGAAAATAGTAAAATAATGACTCTTTTTGAGTGGATTATATTCTGAATCACAGGAAAAATTAAAACCATCGTTAACGGCGCTAAAAAGCCCAGATAGCGAACTTCTCTTGCACTTAACAATAATATAAAAATAAAACTGAATAACCAAGAAATAGCGAGCATTAATTGCTTACTGTTTTGTGAACGAAATGCCAGATACGAACCAGGAATAACCATCAAAATAGCAGTCAATCCATAATTATGTATATTCGCCCAATAAATATACCAGGGAAATATTTCCTCCCAGCTTCCATTACTGTTAACAGTCTCTGAAGAATAACTATTAGACACAAATTGAGCGATAGAAACGGGCCTGAACCATATAGATTGTTCTGAAAAATTCCACTGGCCAAAAAAACCATACCCAAGCCAGCTAATCAGCGCACTGATACCAGCCAATAATAATAAAATGGCAAATTTTCGACCATTTATCAACTCTGGAGCCTTTCTTGTCAATAACAAAATAAAAACACTAAAAACGATACTAATCCAGAATATGGCGTAGGTTTGTTTAAACAGAGTAACTGCCGCCCCCAGAAAAATCATCAGCATTGCCAGGCCGAAAGTTTGTACACTTAGCCATCGATGAATGACCAGAATCATCAACAAAAATATCAGACCAGGCAGAATATCATGGCTCAGATAAGGCGAGTAAGCGACAAATACGGTTGATAAAATAGCTGCTACAAATGCAAGCAAGGAAGCGCTACTCACACCGTATAAACGACGAAGTAACAACCAGCAGCCAATAAGGTAGCCGCCATGAAATACGACACTATACAGGTGATAGGGTACAACACTAAATTTTGAAATTTCAGTTAATGATAATAATAACTCAACAGGCCAGAGAATAATGGCAGCAACAGGACCTCTGTATGATAAATAATGAGGCCCATCAGCAAATAGAAACCGGCTATTTACAATTGTGGCATAACCATCACCATACTCCCCTTCTATCAACCAGGCGCATGCCAGTAACCAGCAGCTCACAATAGAAAAAATAAGATAGAATAGACGATTAATCGTTTGTTCAGATAACAGTGATGACTTTAAGGCCATTTTTAAACAGGATCCCATTTTATAATTTTGTTAGTCGGCTGATTCGTTTTTCTGGCTGGTTGAATCCATAATCAAAAAAAGTTGGTTCTGTCACTCTAATGATTGACAATGTCTAGCCTGACACAAACTGGTAATAACCACTGCGGCGACTTTGAAACTTTTTTGCCGGGCTTTTTCGCCGTAGTAACGTTTTGCCACAGATAGCTCAAGATAATTATTGGTAATAATGTTTATTTCATTGAATTCATTACTTTCAGTATCGTTCAACAACAAAAACAACTGATTTTTCGGGCTGATAATCTGAAAACCATTATGCGCTTTCTCCAGCTCAATATTTTGCGCTATGCCAGAAACCTGAAAAAAGTTTTTCATATCTGAAGGTTGATTATCCTTTGTCCATGGAGGTGAACGCACCAGCATATCATTACTAAAAAAGAGTACGTCTCCAGGTTTCATATTGTTTGTATTAAGCTCTCCCAGGTTTTTAACCATACCCAAGTTAATTATTTTATCATAGAAAGCTAACAACTGAATATAATCCAGATGATAAATTCCATGATAACGATCCTGCCATAGTGGACTTTTCATTAAAAAAGGGAAGTTTAAAATCCTGCTAGTTAACAACCGGCGCTCAGGTGGAATTTTATTAACCGGTGAAAAAAACTTCTGCATTTGCATGGAACCAGCATTTGTCAAATAACCTATTCCTAAAGTAATACTGCGTGAAACATCTAATAAAAGAACTGCTGTAAAAAGCAGAATGTACAACCTTTTAAATTGTAAAATCTTCTGAATTGTCGGTACAATTAAAACCATGGTCAAAGGAGCCAGGAATCCCAGATAACGCACTTCTCTGGCACTTAATAACAAAACAAAAATAAAACAGAATAACCAACAAATGGCTAACATGAAAAGTGCTGTGCTATGGCTTTTTATTGTGCTACTTATTTCACTATTCTCATTCGTTGTACCATCTTCACTTACTTTATTCCCATTTATCGAATCACGCTCTTTTACCGTACTATGGCCTTTTAGTGTACCGAAACCTCTTAAAGCCAGGTAAAGACCAGAAACAACCAACAGCATTGCAGATATTCCATAATTTTGAATATTAATCCAGTATATATACCAGGGGAAAATTTCTGACCAACTGCCTTCATTCTGTTTAGTTTCCGCAGAGTAATTACCAAACACACCCTGAATAATTGATACAGGCCGGGTCCATATTGACTCTTCAGGAAAATCCCATTGGCCAAAAAAACCATACCCCAACCAACTAATGACCGCGCTAATCCCTGCCAGCAACAATAGCCCGGCGAGCTTGCGAGCATCGAGCAATTCTGGTGCTTTTTTTGTTAACAACAAAATAAAAACACTAAAAACAATACTAATCCAGAAAATAGCATAGGTCTGTTTAAACAGGGTTACCATCGCCCCCAGAAAAACCACCAGCATCGCCCAACCCAGAGTTTGCACGCTTAACCAACGATGAACCCCCAGAATCATCAATAGAAATATGGCTCCTGGCACAATATCGTGACTTAAATAAGGTGAATAAGCGACAAAAACAACGGTCAATATTGCTGCAATAAATGCTAATAAAGACGCACTATTACACCCATACAAACGACGAAGAATAAGCCAGCATCCGAGCAAATAAAGCCCATGAAAAATAGCGCTATAAAAATGGTAAGGTACTATGCTGAAATCAGAAACATTAAATAATTGAAGAGCTACCTCTACTGGCCAGAGCATAATGGCAGCCAGCGGACCGCGAATAGAATAATAGTTTTGCGCATCAGCAAATAAAAATTTGCTGTTTACAATGGTGGCATAACCATCGCCATATTCGCCTTCTATTAACCACGCACATGCCAGCAACCAGCAGCATACAATAGAAAATATAATGTAGAAAAGACGATTAATCGTTTGCTCAGATAACGGTGATGATTTTGAGGGCATTTAGAACGAAGTCCCATTTAGTTGTTTTTATCGCTCAGGAATTAAATGATTCGAATCATTTTAATCTCAGCTTTTGTTATTATAGTCAGTGTTATGGTCGGTTATTGAATAATTCAGTACAAAACCTGCCAAAACAAACACCAGTAGGAATAAATGTTTTTTCAGAATAATTGTATTCCAGACTAATTGTATCCATAATCAGAAAATGAGTCCAGCCATGCTAAAATACAAGATTTTTACCCGCCTATGACAAAACTATTACTCATTATTGCCACTATGATATGTACCGTTTGTGGTAACTTGCTGTTAAAGCTGGGGGCGGAACAAAATGGCATTGGTTCAGTATGGCCTTTTTCTATCATTAATTTTAAGGTCTTTCTGGGCGCTAGCAGTTTTGGGCTGGGGCTTCTTTTTTATACCATGCTGCTAAAGCACCTGCCGCTCAATATCGCGCAATGTATCTTTTCAGTCCAGTTTGTTCTGGTGATTATTGCTTCAGCGTTGATTTTCGGCGAATCAATTGGCTGGTTACGCTGGGGCGGAATTGCACTGGTTGCTTCTGGCCTGCTGCTGATAGCCTGGTCGATTGAACCTGCTTCAAAAAGCTAAATGCTCTGTCACTATTCAGATCACCGCCAGAGTAATTATTTAGATCACCACCAGAATTGGCCATTTCTACGTTCAAAAATGGCCACATAAACGAGTATGCTCACATTTTTTGCCTTGATCTGGCAAATTCTGACAGCAATCTGAACAGTAACTGATCAGGTTTTGATAATACTGAAATAGCCTGGTTGTGCTGAAAAATTAAAACTCTCTTTGATTTATGCTTTATTATTCAGGCTTTATGCTTCAATTAAACCGATAATAAAATTAGAGCCGACCATATTGTTTGCTCCAGCGTAATAACGAGTACAGTGCCCATAATTTTTTACCATAATCTCGTTTTCCACTCTGATGCCACTTCCACAGCTGCATGACCTGGTGATAATGTAACCACTCGTAGAGTGGGTTTTGTCGGTCACTGATCACTTCATGAACCGGTCCCTTTAGCATGTTACGCAGTAACTGGCTGATGGGGAGTGCAAATCCGTGCTTTTTACGATAAATAATATTCTCTGGTAAATGCTTTTCCGCCATTTTTTTAAGCAAATATTTAGTCGTGAATCCCTGTAACTTATCTTCAGCTGACAATGATAATGCCAGCTGTGCAAAGTTTTTACATAGAAAAGGCGCTCTGACTTCCAGGCTGTTATACATACTGGCCCGATCCACTTTGAATAAAATATCATCTGGTAAATAAGTCGCATAAAATAAATGCTGTAAACGCTCAGTCAGGTGAGTGTCACCTTTTTGCGCTACCAGGCTGGATATTGTGTTATGCAATTGTTGGACTGGCTTAACGGACAACACACCTTTTTTCCACAAAGAAGCTTGCTCTCTTACACTCAGTGCTGACATAAAATGCAGACTTTGAAAATGACTGTTTTTACCAAAACCATAAGAAAGCTGTTGTAGTAAAAAGGCAGTGCTCATATAACCGCTGTTCGCTGGTAATAACCTCAGTGACTGACGCAAGGCAGTTCCCAGCGACGCAGGGATATACCGAATAATATTCGCAAATTTATTGAGTTTAAAATTAATGTAACCGGCAAACAACTCATCAGCTCCATCTCCCCCCAGCGCCACTTTGACTGAGTTTCTGGTTTTTTGTGAAACCAGATAGGACGGGATCATGGATGAGTCAGCAAAAGGTTGATCTAGTTGCTTTCCAATTTGGTAAAAAGAGGATAAAACATCACTTTCGTTGGCCTCAATCACACAATGATCAAGCTTCAGGTGACTGGCGACCTGGCTAGCATAAGGAGCTTCATCAAAGGAGCCTTCTGGCATTTTTATGCTATAGGCCGTTACCGATTGATGTTGCTGTTTGGCAAAGGCAGCAATGAGTGAAGAGTCCAGCCCGCCTGATAAAAACAGGCCAACGGGTACATCGGCTACCAGCTGTTTTTCAATTGACTGGTTAAATTGTTCTTCCAGCAATAATAAGCGTTGTTGCTGACTCATTGAAGGTGATATTAATTCTAGCTCTCCTGACGAACATGAAACCGAAGACGGGTTAAAATAACGTTTGACCGTCACCTGACCCGCCTGAAATTTTAAATAATGCCCAGGCAATAGCTTTTTAATCCCTTCAAAGCCAGTACTTTCACCTAAAAGATATTCTGTAGTTAAAAACTCACTGATTGCCAGCCGATCCATTCTGCTATCTGCACAATCTGTGTGCTGTAAAATTGCTTTAACTTCTGAAGCAAAAATTAACTGACCCTTTTTAACACTGTAATACAGGGGCTTTTCACCAAAACGATCGCGAGCCAGGTAAACAGGCTGATTTTCTGCCAGCTCCCCCCCAGCCGCACCATGCGATGGCCGATAAGCAAAAGCAAACATACCGTCAATTTTGTTTAATGTTTGCTCTATGCCGTCTCGCTGTAATAAAGCACATAAAACTGCCGTATCAGAATGGTCCCGTAGCGCAACGCCTTGCCTGTGCAGACTTTCAGCCAGTGTACGATAACCGTATATTTCTCCATTAAAAACCAGCGCATCACTGTTAGTGCCTTGATTAACATGATGAATACCTCTATTGCTACTGTTGTAGTCAACATAATTCTGGTCAGCATAATCCCCCCCCTCAACAAAAGGCTGTTTCCCACCAGCCAGATCAACAATCGCCAGCCGTACATGACCTAATGCAATACCATCATCGACAAAATAACCTTCACCATCGGGTCCACGGTAACGGATGGTTGACAGCATTCGTTCAAGCTGTTCACGCGTTGTAACAGATTGCTCAGCGATACTGAAACCTACAAACCCACACATATTTTAAGCTGACTCATTTAAACGCATTTGCTAATCATACTCTCAAACACTAGAATAAAAAAATGCTTAAAGCTTTATAGCAAAAATGAAAAGAACTCACTGTAAGCTTATGAAGCCCTGAAACTAACAATAAAAACTAAACGGTCTAGAAACTCTAAAATTAATGATTTACTGGAAACCTAAACTCAAAGCCTTTTTTATTCACTTATTACTCAGCCTGACGGTCATTGCTCTATTTTTAGTGGTTGTTATTCAAGTGTGGTACCCGGACACCTTGTTTAAACTGGAAAATGTCTGGCAGGGATTGCAGGTTTTAATTCCCGTTGACGCGGTACTCGGACCATTATTAACGCTGGTTTTATTCGTCCCAGGAAAAAAACGGCTTAAATTTGATTTAACGGTGATTGCGTTGTTGCAAATTGCGGCACTGACTTATGGAGGGTCCTTAATCTACAAGCAAAGACCTGTTTTTCTGGCTTTTGTGGTTGACCGCTTTGAAGTGGTACTGGCCTATGAGGAATATGTTACAGATATCCCCATGGAGCGCTTTAATAATAAGCAAAATCATTCGCCGTTATTAAGCTACGTATTACCGCCACAAACTATTGAAGAAAAAAATCAGTTCTTCTTTGCAAAAATCCCTTTTCAGAAAGTAGGTAGTCGTCATTATCCAATAGATGATTATCTGAGCAATATTGCAGAAAAATCTCTTAAAGTAAATCGACTAACCCCAAAAAATGAAAACTCCAGGCGTGAACTGGCTCAATTTAAAAAGAAGCACACTTCTCCAGCCATGCTCTTACTTTTCCCACTTCAGGCTAGTACTCAGGAAAGTATAATCATTGTACTAGACCGCAAGACTGGACAATTTGTCGACTACCTGTCCCTTGATCCCTGGAGTGAATACCAGAAAAAAGCAGGATAAAACACCAGGTAACAAAATATGTCATTCAATTGATAACAATAAGTGACCTAAATTGTCACACTGACAAATTAATTTGTTGTGCTATCAGCTGTTCAAACAAAGCCAAAGACAAAAAGAGGCAGCGCTTTAACGATTCAAGCTTTATTTTTACACCTTCAACCTGTTGTTTTACAAACAATAACAGTTAGAGTTTTGAATGATTCACGTATTTATTCAACCATATAAACAATTTCACACCTCCTGGCATAAATAGTGCTTAGTTAATACCCAGGACAAAACTTCTTGCGGATGATGAGAAATAGTCTATTTTTAACAGATGTATTTTTAATCTTATTTATTCTAACTAACCGAGGTCTTTAAAATGAAAACATTGCAAAAGGGTTTTACATTAATTGAATTAATGATTGTTATCGCAATCATTGGTATTCTGGCGGCAATTGCACTACCAGCTTATCAGGATTACACCATTCGTTCGCAAGTGGGTGAAGGTTTAGTACTAGCAGCTGAAGCTAAAGCGGGCATTGCTGACTTTAGAGCGGCACGCGGTCGATTTCCTGGAGGTAACCAATCAGCAGGCATCGCCGAAGATGGTAGTATTACCGGTAACTATGTTTCTGCGTTAATTGTAACTGCAAACGGAACCACATCAGGTTCAATTGTAGTCACTTATGGAAACCGTGTTAATCAAACGATTGCTGGCAGTTTTTTGCAATTGTCCGGTGTTAGAAACGCTGCAGGTGGAATTGTATGGATTTGTGGCAATGCGGTAGCTCCAACAGGTACCACAGCTCCTACCGCTAATTCAACTGATATATCTGATAAACATTTACCGGCAGATTGCAGAGGGTAATTTAGCTTCTTGACTATTAAGCTACCAATTCCTTCTGGTAGCTTTTTAATTTATACTGCCTAATAATAAGTACAAGTTTCAACTTTCAGGTGTTCTTCTTCATTCATGCCAATATCAAATAAACTCCTTTTATTTATCCCAACACTTTTAATATTTATTATCTATTTTCCCGGCCTATCTGGCCCTTTAATTTTTGATGATTTTGTTAACATAGCCAATAACTCTGCGTTAAAATTTGATGAATGGTCCTGGGA
>JADGFG010000119.1 GCA_016743995.1 Kangiellaceae bacterium
ATATATACTATCTAATCCCGTAAACAATCAAGTAAAAATCGACAATAAACCTTTTAAATTGATCGTCTATACCCAAACTCCCTGGAAATACAGGTTTCAGTGTTCAGCGCTTAATTTTGGGTATACAGCCAGAATCACCTCTCCGTCCAGAAGCAACTTCATGTTTCTTGCCTATCAACCAGTTCCCTTTAAAATCCCTTTTCTGCGAGCTACCAATTATTGTGTCAAACCCATTAGATATCGGTTAAAATGGCGCCCATATTATTGTATTCATCATTCCAAGAGGATACCCAATGGAATTATCAGCACTTACTGCAATTTCACCCGCAGACGGCCGATATGGCAGTAAAACTGAAGAGTTACGCTCCATTTTTAGTGAGTTCGGCCTGATAAAGTACCGAGTCGTCGTTGAAATTCGATGGCTACAGGCGTTAGCCAGTAATGAAAAAATATCAGAAGTTCCTGAGTTTACACCGCAGGCAAACGATTTACTCAATCGTATTATCAGCAACTTTTCTGAAACTGACGCACAGCGTGTTAAAGATATTGAAAAAACAACCAACCATGATGTCAAAGCTGTAGAGTATTTTTTAAAAGAAAAAACAACTGAAAGCACAGAAATCAGTGCAATTAGTGAATTTATACATTTCGCCTGCACTTCTGAGGATATTAATAACCTGTCTTATGCACTGATGTTAAAAGATGCTTCCATTGTTATTAATGAGAATTTTGATGAAATAGCTGAGAAGTTAGCGGATTTAGCACAACAATATGCTGAGATTCCCATGATGTCACGAACCCATGGCCAACCAGCCTCACCGACAACTCTTGGCAAAGAAATGGCCAATGTTGTTGCCAGGCTTCAGCGCCAGCAAGCCCAATTTGGGCGTGTTCAGTTAATGGGAAAAATGAACGGTGCTGTTGGTAATTATAATGCTCACTTGTCAGCCTACCCCGAAATTGACTGGGCCACTTTTGCTCAGGTGTTCATCGAAAACCTTGGGCTAACCTGGAACCCTTATACAACACAGATTGAACCCCATGATTACATCGCAGAGTACTTTGATGTTGTCTCTCGTTTTAATACAATATTAATTGATTTTAACCGTGACATCTGGGGTTATATTGCACTGGGCCATTTCAAGCAGAAAACAATTGCTGGAGAAATAGGGTCATCAACCATGCCGCACAAAGTAAACCCGATAGATTTTGAAAATTCAGAAGGGAACCTGGGAATTGCTAATGCCCTGTTTACCCATCTTGCTCAAAAACTTCCCGTTTCCAGATGGCAAAGAGATCTATCCGACTCTACCGCATTAAGAGCTCTAGGTATGGGCGTTGCACATTCATTAATAGCCTACAAATCAACCCTGAAAGGTATTTCCAAGCTAGAAGTTAATGAATCTTCACTGGCCAGTGAGCTGAATAAAAACTGGGAAGTACTCGCAGAACCCATTCAAACGGTAATGCGCCGATACGGCATCGAAAAACCCTATGAAAAACTAAAAGAATTAACTCGCGGAAAAAGAGTTGACCAGGCCGGTATGCAAGCTTTCGTTGATCAGCTAGATTTACCACAAGAGGCAAAAGACTCACTAAAAGCCTTAACACCAGGAAATTACATTGGAAATGCTGTTGAGCAGGCAAAAACGGTTTAACTGGCTGTTTACTTTCCTTAAATGAAATTAAGCTCTCAGGCAAAGTCATACTCATCGTTTTAACGAGTTCGAGTTCGAGTTTGACTTTGTCCTGTTTTAAACATCAATTAGCCCCCTCCTATGATAAATAATTTTTCAACTGATAAGTTTCTAAGTCAACACTGGCAGAAATCTCCATGTCTGATAAAAAATGCATTTTTAGAACCGATTAATTATTTATCGTCCAATGATCTCGCAAGCCTTTCACTTAACGACGAAGTAGAAGCTCGCATTGTCAGAAACGACGACAATAAGTGGCAGCTACTTAATGGTCCATTTAACGAAGAAACATTCAGGAAACTTCCTGAATCTCACTGGACACTTCTTGTTCAAACTGTAGATTTCTGGCTCCCGGAAGTTTATGAGCTAATTGCTAACTTTGATTTTATTCCTCGTTGGCGGTTTGATGATTTAATGATTAGTTATGCAACCGCAGAAGGTGGTGTAGGACCACATTATGATAATTACGATGTTTTCTTAATTCAGACCGAAGGTCAGCGAAGGTGGCGTGTTGGCTACAAAGGAGATATTGAGAACCAACAAACAATCATCAATGGTCTGAAACACCTGGCACCTTTTAAAACGCAAATAGACATTGTGATGGAACCTGGAGATATGCTCTACATCCCCCCAGAGACGCCACATTGGGGAATTTCTATCGGTGAGTCAATGGGATACTCTATTGGTTATCGGAGTCTTCAGAGCAAAAATGTTGTCGCACTTCTGGCTGAGCACTTTGAATCTGTTGTATCCAGTAACTTCTTTACTGATGAATATCGAAACCAAATTAATAACGGACATCAAATTGAACCAGAACTCATTCAATGGGCTCAAAGTGAATTAAAGTCGGTAATAGAAAACAAAGATCTACTATATCAATTGCTGTCACAATCACTCAGCCATTCAAAAATTGATCCTCCAGAATTAAAACAAATTTCCTCTAAAGTGGAGATAAACCAAATTGAATCTATTCAGTTACTCCAGAGTCTCAACCGTAATTACTTTGAGACCAATGACAACATAATACTAAATATTGAAGGCGATTCCTTTTTGTTTTGTAAACGCGAACATAAATTTGTCACATCAATCACAAAAGGTAAAAATATAACGCTTAAGACTATACAAAAACAATTGACATCTGTTGAGTTTTCTGAAACATTGACTAGTATGGTTAATAGGGGTTACTTTAATTACCACCTTTATTAGAAAACGATCTGGTTAACATTTAACAGATTTACAGCTATTAAATACGTTGGTCTATGTCAAAACTTGAACACTTGAATTTTTCGTTAGTTAACTGGTTATCGGATGCTGCCGAAATAATGGCACTTCGAAAAAAAGTATTTGTCGTTGAACAACATTTTGATAAAGAAGTGATTTGCGATCAATTTGACAGTCAATGCTTTCATATTCTTGTAAAAGATATTCATAACAATACGATAGCCTGTGGCCGACTCTTACATAATGGCCGAATTGGGAAAATAGCCGTTGTTTTAAATCACAGAAACCAGGGGATTGGGACAAGAATACTCACTCAATTAATTAAGCTCGCTAAATCCAATAATATTAAAAACCTGTCACTTAACACTGAAACTGAGCTTTCTCACTTTTATAATCATCAAAATTTTAATAATGATGGACCCGTTTATATGAAACAAGGTATTCCCTTTCAAAAAATGACAAAAAAACTGGCTTAAACAATAATCTGTCAAACATCGGCCTTAAGATAGAAAAGTAATCTATCATCTCCTCATTCGCGATTACATCGGTCAACCCATGCCATTCCCATAGCCGACAAAACGAAAGTCAGGTGGATCAACACATACCACATTAACTGGGATTCAGTAAATTCAGTCGCATTCATAAACTTCTGCAACAAATGAATTGAAGAAATGGCGACTATTGATGCAGCCACTTTCTGTTTTAATGATCCCGAGTCTAGCTTTCCCAACCAGGATAACTTCTCAACATCATCACCAATATCAAGCCGAGAAACGAAGTTCTCATAACCAGAGAACATAACCATAACGATCAAGCCACCAACCAGGGCCATATCGACCATTGACAATACCGCCAGAACTAAATCATTTTCCTTAATAACCAGTAAATGAGGAAAAATATGAATCACTTCCAGAAAGAACTTAATGAATATCATAACCAACGATAAACTAAGACCTAAATAAATAGGTGCCAGTAACCAGCGGCTAGCATATAAAGCTCTTTCAAATCTCTTTTCCATACGGTATTTCCAAATTGAATCAAAACTTGTCTTTATACGATTATAGCGGAATTAATGAAAACAAATAAAGTGGTACAACAAAAGAACAAACTGATAATTTGTGAATAAAATCCTTGAAATTTGCAATTTAAAACGAGCATAATAATTCTATGGATAATACACCTGACTCCTCAAACCCTAAAAAATCAACTCTTAAAGCCGTTGATCGCCCTATTCTGTTCTCCTCATTGGAAGAACTTAAACAGCTCACTTTGAACGAGTTTGATAAAGCCAGACAAAAAATACAGCTCTATACTCATAATCTGGACCCCAGAGTATTAAATAATCGACAAATAGAAGGGGCTCTGATCCGATTTATAAAACAAAGCCGTTATATCAAAATACAGCTATTGATAAAAAAAGAGCGCTTATTACAGGGCATAGACCACCGCCTCGTTAAGTTAACCCATCAATTTCCGGGCTATATCAGTATTCGAGTAATTCCTGAAGACTTTCATGGAAGCCATTTTTCATTTTATTTAATTGATGACAGACAGTTGATCTACCGAAATATAAACGACCGGTTTGAATGCGAGTTTCACTCCGCCCCGGATAATATGCTTAAACAAAAATCTCGATTCTTCGAAGAAGTCTGGCAGCAATCAAGTACAGCAAGCAGCCTGAGAGCAATGATTTTATAATTAACGATTAGTTTATAACTTTCCTTTTTAATGAGAATGATTTTTATGGCTTTTGCTAAAAAATTGAAACCTGCCTTCCAAAAAAAGTACTTTCTATCTTTCTGCCTTTTTATAATTTCAATTTTTTTCTCTGTTGCTGTTCACTCTGAAATCTATGTTCACCAGATGAACTATCTGTCAGCCGAACAGGTGATTCCGGTTATCACGCCTCATTTAAAGAAAGAGACAGGCCTTAGCGCAAAAGGGTTTCAACTTATTATTCAATCAACCCCGGAAGAATATAAAAAAATCCAGCAATTATTAACATTACTTGATAAGAAGCCCGCTCAATACCTGGCAGAAGTCCGAATTATCAATCGAAAACTTGACGACAAAGAACTAAAACAAACACAACTGACAATTAACCAGCACTCAACCGATATAAAAATAAAACGATATCGAACTCAGGATAATAAAGGTGGTGACAGACGCTTTACGCTGAGAATCACTGAAAATAATCAGGGTTTTGTCAACACCGGTGAGTCTTTTCCCACTCATCGGTTGGTACAACACTATAATAGCTTCATTCCAAAAACTATTCATAAAGAAGTGACTTCAGGTTTCTACATCAAAATAAGTCAATTACCAGAAGATAAAGTACGAATTGCGATCAACGCACAATCTCAATCCAGAAAACTGGATCAGTCGATTAAACAATCTTCAACCGATAGTCTTATTGTCGGCAAAAAAGATAGCTGGATTCTTCTCGCGTCGACAGGAAATAATGACTCCTCAAATGGAAAAAATAAATATTCAACCAGAAATAATCATTCAAATAAACAATGGTACTATCTACGAGTCAATGAGCTGGCCAATTAACAGCATAAAAAGCAGCAATTAGCGTAAATGCCCGTATCATTTTGCTATAATCAATAAAATAATATTGCCTGATGTTAATTTCCAGGTGAATATTATTCATTTAATGGTATATTCCACTAAAGCAATATCCCGTCTATCTATTTTTCAGAACTAATCTAACGTCTATAAGGTCTTTTGTGCTAAACACCATTAAAACTGAACTAAAAAAACTAGCTCCAGTTGCACTACCAGCAGTACTAGCTCAGTTAGCGCAGATGGCCATGGGAGTCATAGATACACTGATGGCTGGCCATTATAGCAATGAGGCCCTTGCCGCCATTGCTATTGGCACCAGCTTATTACACCCCGTCATGATTTTTTTTATGGGCCTGTTTCTGGCACTTAACCCAATTATTGCCCACTTAAAAGGCGCAGGTGCACTATTACAGATAGGTTCAAGATTTCGACTGGCACTGATCATTGCAGTCGCAATGAGCCCAATTGCTATCGTTATATTACTTAATGCTCAATACATTCTGACACTACTGGAAGTCGACACAGCAATCTCTAGCCTGGCCACGGGCTATCTGCATGCAACGGTCTGGGGAATGCCCGGGTTACTACTCTTCCTTGCGCTGCGATTTTGTAATGAAGGACTTTTCTCTACTCCGGCAATAATGACGGCAACCATTGCGTCGATCCCACTTAATGTCCTTCTGAATTACTGGTTTATGTATGGCGGATACGGTATTCCGCAAATGGGCGCTGTTGGCGTAGGATATGCGACCAGTCTTATCTGGACTTTTATGTTTTTTGGGCTTTTACTTTATACCGCCTTAACACCAAGGTACAAAGCATTAAAGATATTTAAACTGGCTCACTTACCCAGCCGTCAGGAAATAGCCGAAGTCTTCAGGCTTGGGCTTCCCATGGCAATCACCCTGGGATTTGAAGTGACCATGTTTGCCGCCGTTTCACTCATGATAGCCCGCTATCCCACAGAAATAATGGGAGCTCACCAGGTCGCCGTTAATATTGCTTCAATCACCTTTATGATTCCGTTGGGAATTTCTCAGGCCATTACCGCCAGAGTGGGTTATTGTGCTGGATTACAAGATCCTGCAGCTATCCAGATAGCAGGTTACACCGGGATTGGAATTTCAGCCCTGCTGTCATTCTTATCTGCCGCAGCAATGATATTAATTCCAGGACTCTGGGCCGCACTCTACACACAAGATACCGCTATCATTCAACTGGCTGTAAGTTTACTTTTTTACGCAGCAATATTTCAATTTTCTGACAGTATTCAAGTCGCTAGTGCAGGCGCATTAAGAGGCATAAAAGACACCAATATCCCCATGATTATCACAGCAATATCCTATTGGCTGGTTGGATTTCCAATAGGCTATTACATGGCAGAATATCAAAACTTTCAAGCCCAGGGTTACTGGATGGGTCTCATTGCCGGATTAACAACCGCCGGCATTCTGTTATTAAATCGCTGGAGAAAGCTAACTCAGTTTAATGCTTCAATTCCCTCAAAAGTGATAAACCAGCATTAATCAACCAGACGTTATAAACCTGAAACTGTAAACAAAATGAATATGGCCCGTATTAATAATTAAACAGCCAGTTTCTTCAGTACTTTCAGATAATCATTTTCAATAACCTGTTGTTGAGGGTGTTCCCTGTCTTTAATTTGCCACTGACCAGCCACCATGACATCTTTAACAGGCATTGCTGAACAACCAAAAATTGCAGAATCAAGTATAAAGCTCCCTTCTCTGGCGTATAATGTTGGATGGTTAGTATCCAGAACCACCAGATCAGCCCGTTTTCCAACATTCAACTCTCCAACATTCTGGTTAACTGAAAGTGCACCGTTTCTGGCTGCCTGCAAATACAGGTTTTGCCCTACAGAACGACAACTTTTAGAGGTCAGTACTGCACGCTGATGTTTATTTAATCGCTGGCAGTATTCCAGCGTTTTTAATTCATCAGCGACATTCACGGCAATATGAGAGTCAGAACCAATTGCAAATCGACCACCTGAATCAAGAAAATTTGCGGTTGGAAAAATCCCGTCTCCCAGATTCGCTTCAGTCGTTGCGCATAGTCCTGCAACCGCACCACTTTTTGCCAGTTTATGTGTTTCTGTCGTAGTCAGATGTGTTGCATGAATTAAACACCATCGCTCATCAAGTTCAAAATTCTCCAACAACCACTCGACAGGGCGCTTATGATAATACTCCTCACATTCGGTAACTTCCTGGATTTGCTCGGCAATATGAATATGGACAGGAGAGTCAACATTAAAACGCTTTATCACAGGAAGCACTGTTTTCAATTGTTCGGCACTGACCGCTCGTAATGAATGTGGTGCAATTCCCAGCGCTAGCGTGTCTTCGCGAGCGATATGAGCATCTAACTGTTCCAGTAACCAGCAGTAATCTTCTGTCTGGTGAACAAATCTCCGCTGCAGTACAGAGGGCTGCTGCTGACCAAAACCAGCATAAGAATATAAAACAGGCAAATGAGTCATCGCTATTCCCGTTTGTCCTGCTGCATTAATCACCTGAAAGGACATTTCAGCAGGATTGTCATATTGTTCTCCTCCCGGCTGATGATGCAAATAATGAAATTCAGCAACACAGGTATAACCTGCTTTTAGCATTTCCAGATAAAGGTATCGAGCAATATAAAAAACATCGTCTGGAGCTAGCCTGGCGACAAACTGATACATGATATCTCGCCAGCTCCAGAAACTATCAGACTGATTTGCTCTGTATTCAGATAAACCGGCAAATGCACGTTGAAAGGCATGAGAATGACAATTAACCATTCCAGGAATAATCGCCCCCTTCACCGATTCTGCCCCATCAATCCTGCCCGGTGATATTGACTCAATAATTCCTTTTGAATTAATAGATATCGTTTTATCTTTTTGCCATTGACTGCCAATTAAAATTGAATCAGCGTATAATTTCTGCATTGTGTGCAAACTCATTTTAGCAATAACGGGTTGCAACCTTAACCAGCCAGACGCGCATTAGCAAGTGTTACTCATTGAATCAACAGGAAAAATAGATGTCTGAAATATATGACTTGATTATTCACAATATTAATGTTGCCTCAATGGCCGAGCAGGATAATTACGGAATACACGAAGATGCTGCAATTTGTATTAAAAATGGACTCATTAAAAAAATTATCCCCAATATCAAACAACACTCTGGAGAGCTCGAAGCAGAAAAAGCAATCGATGGAAATGGCTACTGGGTCACTCCCGGGTTAATCGACTGTCACACTCACCTGGTTTACGCAGGAGATAGAGCAAAAGAATTTGAAATGCGTTTACAAGGTATCAGCTATGAAGAAATTGCTCGTTCTGGCGGTGGCATTAACTCAACCGTAAAAGCAACTCGTAACGCCTCTAAAGACGAGTTATTCGATCTCGCAGCAAAGCGACTCAGCTACCTGATTGAGGAAGGAGTCACCACACTCGAGATAAAATCGGGTTACGGTCTGGATTTAGTCAATGAAAAAAAAATGCTGGAAGTTGCCAGAGAACTTGATGAGTTTTCTCCAATAGAAATCAGTAAAACATTTCTTGGTGCTCACGCAGTACCACCAGAATTTAAGAATAATCCCGATGAATATATCAACCTTGTTTGTGACTCAATGATGCCCGAATTACATCAATCGGGCCTGATTGATTGTGTCGATGTGTTTTGTGAAAATATTGCTTTTTCAATTGAACAAACAGAGAAAGTATTCAATAAAGCAAGACAACTGGAATTACCGGTCAAGATGCATGCAGAGCAGCTTTCCGACCTTGGGGGGTCAACGTTAGCGGCCACCAGAGATGCCTGGTCAGTCGATCATCTTGAGTATCTATCAGAAAATTCAATAAACGCACTAAAATCCTCAAACACTGTCGCTACTTTGTTACCTGGGGCATTTTATTTTCTCAATGAAACAGTGCGTCCCCCCATCGATTTACTGAGAAAAAATAATATTCCAATTGCCATTGCATCCGACTCCAACCCTGGCAGTTCTCCGTGTTTGTCACTATTACTCATTCTTAATATGGCAACCACATTATTTAAACTAACTCCTTTTGAAGCATTGAAGGGTGTGACTATTAATGCAGCCAGAGCATTACGCAGAGATGATAAGGTGGGCTCTATAGAAGTAGAAAAACAGGCTGACCTGGTCTTATGGGACATTGAGTCGCTCGCGGAATTGAGTTACAAAATGGGCGGAAACCCTTGTAAAATGGTCATAAAAAATGGAGAAGTCATACTCTCAAAAATTGCTTCACCATCTTCTACTACTGTTGAAGAACAACCAGATGGCAATCAATAACAATTATGATTGCCACATATAGCTAAATTTTGCAAAATAGGTTTTATCCGTCTTTTCCAGCGATAAAACCCTGTCATTTTTTGTCACTTTATCAGAGTACCCCATATAAAACAAAGTCTGCGGATTTAATTTATAGGAATATATCAACTGTGACCCTACAGTTTTACTAGAAGCCAATACGTCATTATCAGGATCGTTATCAAAATTATTCTCATATAAATCCAGATTTTTATCAATATCAACACCAAGCAACGCCAATGAAAGCCGGCTTCGTATATTGAACTGATAGGCCAACCTTAAATCTAACAGCTTAGCGTAAAATAACTCTCCAGCCTCCACACTTAATTTATTTGATGTATATTCAAGCTCAATATTAAAATGTTGACTCACTTGCCACTCTATAAAAGGCTCATAAAGTTTCATTTTTCCAGGCTGGGTATGTTCAAAGTCAACCTGGTCGCCCACCTTAATGTAGCTGCCAATCAACAAACTGGATAACGGTTTAAACTCAAAAAATACCAGCGTCTGAACTTCATCAAAATAAGAACCATCAAAATAACGCTCTCGCGAAACCACTCCCAGATTAGCATCAAACTGCATAGGTCCCCGTATATTAAAATGGAGTTCTATTTCCTCTTCCAGTTTTTTATCTGACTGGTCGTCGGTTCGATCAATATCACCGAAAATGCTCCACTGAGTCCATGAACTATTATTTTCACCATACCAGATGTACTCGCCCCCCAGCCTTAACTTTCTATAGTCAACCATTCCGATAAAACCCATATCTGCTCTGAAGTCTTTTCCAAAATCTTGATAAGAAGCTTCCAGGTTATAATTATCTTCGTTGTGTTGATATTCCAATCGAATCGCTGAGTCGTTTTGTGACGCGGCTAAAACCTCCTTGTCATCATCATCCTCATCATAGCGAATAGCATCAGGGTTATTCGAGTCAGAATACATTAACTGGTAGCTGAGAATGTCACTGTCAGAAAAATAAAACTTACCATCAATTGCAGCGACCTGATTCTTATAATCTTGTCCATTTCGGTTAGTTAATACCACGCCGACTGTATTTTTTTCTCCAAAATTATTTTGTCCTCGCGCAATTAAAATATTTGAAGACAACTCCTCCAGTTCAGCAATGGTTGATCCCTCGCTAGTCGGTAACAAAAAACTGGTCTTGTCATCAGATGCGATAATAACCCCCAGAGAATTATCACCAGACTTACCTGTTACTTTGGCTCCATAATCTGGATCTGCAATATTTCGAGTATGCACAAGCTGATTCAGGCTATTAAAATAATCGGCACCGTCCAGAAAAAATGGTCGTGCTTCCGGATAAAAAAGTGAAAATGTCGTATTAACATCCAGCTGACCTGCATCAGCTTCAACCTGAGAAAAATCGGGGTTAACGGTCGCATTTAAAATCCAGTTTTCTGACATAGCCCACCTGACATCAACACCTGTTTCTACGTCATCTGAAGTACGCTGCCAGGGCTCCTCAGGATCGACTTCTCGTTCTTTACTGTTAATATAGGTAAGCGTTGGAGTGACATCGACATTAACTCCAGCTGACTTTAGCTGTGGCATTCCAGTAACTTTATTGATCTGACATAAAGAACAATCAAGCTTTCTGTCTTTGGGACTATCAGAGATTAACATTCGAGAATCCCTGGGGTAAATCCGTAAAAATTGAATTCCCCAAAGCTGATTTTCTAAACCTGATGAAAATCTAAGAGCACGAAATGGAATTGACATTTCTACAACATAACCTTCTTTTGTCACCTGACCTGCACTATCCCAAACAGTATTCCATGATGAATCCTCATCCCCCAGGACATCATCTCTTGTTAAATCAGCCTGAGATCCCATTGAGTTAACAAAAAATTCAAACCCTTTCCTTTCATCATTAAAAGTATCAATAATAATTCCGACAAAATCGTCCTGAAAAAGCCGATCTCTGTCTCTGAAATAAGCCAGAATCTTTTCTGGTTCGGGATCATAAGCCTTAAAAGCCAGATAAAGATTTTTACCATCCTCCATCATAAACGCGGTCGTTTTTACTGGTGCTGGAATACTATCACCTGGATAAACATTAAAATTCAATTCAATTTTTTTAGCATCTTTCCATTCATTTTCTGCTAACTCTGCGTCTATATCAGGTGACCTGGTAACTCTGGGTATTTTATAAGTTAACTTACGATGACTATGCGTCACTTTATTTTCTGTAACAATGATATCTTTAGCGTTCAAATAATGTATCGACAAGAAAAACATGCTGATAAAGATTAATATTACTCTCACTCACTACTCCTTTGCATGTATAGCCCTCTCATTTATATTTTTTATTTTCTGTTAATCAAAAACTGTTATGACTTTATTTAAACGCAATGATTAAAATTCATACGGCAACTTATGAATATACAAAAGCCGCAATCTTGGCGGCTTTCTTTATTCATTAAATAAGCAGGCAGTTATTACAGGTCATCAATCACTTCATAGATTGCATCAATCGCAGATTCTCCCAGCTTTTGACATCGAACTGGAGACCAACCTTGTACTGGCTGTGGTGTTTCTACCGTATCTTTAAATGGCATTTCCAATGTAATTGCAGAACATTTAAACTCATTAGCGATGTAATTAGCACAGATACTCAGATCAGCTTCACCCGGCTTATCAATTCCATAGCCTTTGGTCATCTGAAAATCTGGGTTAGCTTTCATTAATGCGTTTCCAAAACGGTGATGTATTTCATAAAGATGATCAGTCCAGTTTGGAACCCCCTCTGCACCAGCGATGAAGTTATAAGGAAGTGCTTCATCACCATGGACGTCCAGACAAAAATCGACCCCAAGCTCATGCATTTTTTCGCGCAGCAGATAAACCTCGGGACTCTTTTCCATAGAAGGCTCCAACCATTCACGATTAAGGTTAGCGCCGTTGGCATTGGTTCTCAAGTGTCCTCGTTTACTACCATCGGGATTCATATTTGGAACAATATAGAAAACAGCTTTTTCGAGAAGTGCACGAGAGAGCGCATCATTTTCATCCAGTAGTCGATGAACAAAACCTTCCATCCACCATGATGCCATAGTCTCTCCCGGATGCTGTCTTGCATGAACCCATACTTTCTTTTTATTTTCCCCTTCGGCTCCTACCACAAGCTGGTCAATATCCTGACCATCAATTGTTTGCCCAAGCACTGCCAGATTCACTTTTGGGTCACCCAGTGCCCAACCAGTAAAATCAGCACACCGCTCCATAGAATAGGGTGCAAAATAAGCGTAATAAACCGATTGATATTCAGGCATATGCTTAAACGTTAAATGACCATCTTCATATTGAGTAGGTACACGAAACCAGAAATCTCGATCATAAGACGCAACAACCTGATAATCCTGCCATCCGCCGGCGTAAGCTGCACCAGAAGCATTGGTGATTGACAAATTACAATCCAGTCCTTCCGCTCCAGACAGGCGAAAGTAAAACCACTGATAAAAATCACTATTATTATCTTTAACAATTTCAAGCTGAATATCTTCTGCATCCTCGCAACGAATACATCGAATATTTCCACCATCAAAATTACTATTTATATACATACTTATATTTACCCCAATTTTCTTTATAAACGACTAACGCACCGAGCCACCAAGAAAAATCTCACCAACCAATACCGCTGGAGTTTTTATCAGATTTTGCTTGTCAAGCAGTCCCGTTAGCTGCTTGCTCTATTAATCTCTGCGACCGAGTTTACCAGTATTCTGTCTAAAATATACAGTATTAGCGAGTATTTTAACTCGAATAAATAGACCTTTTTGTTAAACAGGGAATTGATAAATAAAACAATGAAAAAATAATAGCTTGAGTTTCAATTATTATTTCATCTACAATCCCAAATATACTATTCTGCAGATAAACACCAGAGAGTCATCAAATAAAATGCTGAAAACTTTTTTGACAATAAATTTTATATTAACTCTGCTAATTTATGGCTCACCTGAAAGCAACGCTATTTCACCACAGTCAGTTGAAGAAATTAGAATTAATAAGGCAAAAAAACAGATTCCTGAAATTGTAGCTGCTCTGGATAAGAATAAGCATCAGTTCTTGCTAAGCTGGCCTAAAACAAACAATTATAATAGCGCGATAAAGTTAATCAATTCAATCGGTTCTGATCTCTGGTCATCTGCAAAATCTACAATCAACCTGGCCACTAACTATGACGATCGCCCCCTATACTGGCAACGACTAAAGCTTACCCAGATTATCAGGACTCAATCGCCAGGCTTTAAAATCACTCAACAACAGCGAGTGGTTTTAATTCATCGATTAGAGCTCGCCAGTCGTGGAATGAACGACCTGGATTACACACACAAAACAGATAAACGCATATTACTGACGGGTTTTGACCCATTTTTGCTCGATAGAAATATTAATCAGAGTAATCCTTCAGGTGTCATTGCACTGTTACTTGACGGTAAAATAATCAAGTACAAAGGAATCACCGCTGAAATCAATACTGTTTTAATACCCGTTCGCTATAAAGATTTTGATCAAGGACTCATTGAGCAATTACTTGCCCCGTTTTACACTTTAAATAATGTAGACCTTATTGCAACAACCAGTATGGGAAGAACTGAATTTGATCTTGAACGTTACCCGGGAAAACGCAGGAGTTCTGTCGCACCTGATAACCTGAATGTTTATTCCGGCGGGACAAAAAACAAACCTGTTATTTCCAGACTGATTAATCGCCAACTTCCCGGACCAGAATTTATTGAATTTAGTTTACCTGTTGCAGCAATGATGAAAGCGCGAGGCACTTTTAAAATTAACGATAATCATACCGTCACTACGCTTAAACGCACTTTCGCCCCTTTATTACTCAAAGCCCTCGAAGGAGAAATTGCAGTACAAGGCTCAGGTGGCGGTTATTTATCAAATGAAATATCCTATAGAAGCCTTCGATTACGTAACCAGCTAGCGTCCGATATACCAACAGGCCACATACACACCCCCAGAATAAAACAATACGAACCAGCAACGACTCAATCTATAGTCAGGCAGGTCGAAAACATGCTTCAATTATCGCTGTCAGAGCTTTAATTTTAACCCTGCTTGCGAAATTAGCACTCAACTTAGCGATAGACTCTAGTGTAATCACCACTTACAATTATTGGAATATCAGATAATACGATTGAATTTATGAACAAACAGATCCGACAGAAGATTTTTTCAAAATTACGCTCAGAGAACCCCAACCCGACAACAGAACTGGAATACAGCTCTCCCTTCGAGTTACTTATCGCAGTCATTTTATCTGCTCAGGCAACAGATGTTGGCGTTAATAAAGCG
>JADGFG010000120.1 GCA_016743995.1 Kangiellaceae bacterium
AATTGGTTAAATCGATTAAACAGGCTTCTGTGATGCTGGATGAACATTACCGTTGTCCCGATGATATTATTGAATTTTCAAATAAATATGTTTATGAAAATGAGCTCAAAATTATGCAATGGCGATTGCCTGAGTTGCCACAGCCTGTTGTGGTTGACTACAGTGAGAAGAACGTAGAGCCCGTTAAAAAGCCAACAAGCGGGAAGTTTAAAGGCATAGAAACAAAGATGTTAGATCGGTTCATGGAATATGTTGCCAAAACGATTAAACAGATAGAAAAGACAAATGGACTAAAAATCAACCTGGAAACTGATGTCGCAATTTGTTATTTCTTGCTAAAGAATGAACCTTATGTAAAATCAATAAAAAGTCAGCTCTTGAGTAAACTGGATCGCGGTGATGATGTGCTGGATGGCGCTGGTGCCGCTTTGCAGGGTAAAGAAAGAGATTATATCTTCTATTTCTGGGATATCACTCGCTATAATATTGGTGCATTTAAGCAGGGGGATGATGCTGATAAAAGAAAAGGGGAGCTTAATGTATTAATGAGCCGGCCTAAGAAAAAAGCCTATCATTTTTTGCACAGCAACTTCGAGCAGCTAGAGCACGGAAGAAATAATATTACTGACTATTTATGGAAAACGATGTCTCTTCAGGGAAAAAGAAAGAAACGGTTAGTCAATAGTGAAAGCCCGGGCTCGTCTACATTGCTAGAGTCGCTTTTTCGTTTAGCACTGAATAAGTCAAATAAGCGAAGCCTGGTTGAAATTAATCAATTGTTAGATGAGGGGCGTTTTGAGTTCAGAGACAGAATTTCAGTGGGTGATAAGCGTAAAGTTGTTGACCTGATTCTTTTTCCAGAGAAAAAATATGAGCGGGTTGTCGGGTTGATCGATCTTTCGGGTTACGGCAGTGAAGAAAATGTTGGTCAGTCAATCGTTGACTATTATTTCCAGCTTAAGCGAGCTGTGCCAAAAATTGAGCCATTATTTATCTATCCTCACGAGTTGATTGATGAAAATAGTCAGTCTTTCCAGTTAATAATTGAAAGAATAGAAAAGTATTTATTAGCTTAGTTTCTTTGTTGTTTAATCGACAATATTAACTTAACTGATATTATTACTGTTTATTATTAAAAGAACATAATGTGCTCAGTCAATAAACAACTATTTACATGGGCACTAACGTGACACTTAAAATCTCAGTTATGGGATTTATTTGTATAAAAAAGCAACTTGCGAACTGGGGATGAATATTCGTGAGCCAGATCAATATATGGTTAGTCTTTAATTGTTAGCATATCGCAAACTCCTTGTTTTGAGATTTTTATAATGTCTAAGGTAATCTTCGTTTTAACACTTTTTGTTCTTCTTTTTCAAATTAATGATGCTTACGCTCAGAATCTGTCGGTATTGGAATCTATTGACAGAGCTGGAGAGCAGCGGATGTTATCTCAGCGTATGGCGAAGAACTACCTGATGATAGTTAACAGAATAAATAAATCTGATGCGCTGAAAGAACTAGAGGATAGTATTAATCGATTTAGCGATAACCTTTCTCTGCTCAGTCATCAGGCTTCTGATGAGTTATCTAAAAATGATTTTAAGCAACTTAAAAAACACTGGTTGCGCTATCAGAAATTACTCTTAAATCAGAAGGTAAATAAGTCTTCGGAGGTTCTTGAAGCGAGTAACATTGTGCTGGTAGCAGCAGAACGTCTTGTTTTATCTTTGCAAAAAGCATCCGGAAAATCACAGTCTGAAATCATCAATGTGTCAGGGCGGCAGCGAATGCTATCACAGCGAATTGCTCTATATTATACCGCCAGTTATTCAGGCAATAAGACCTCATCGATTCATAAAGAGTTTTATCAGGCGATTAATCAGTTTGACAAAGGGTTGACTTATTTGTCCGTATCAAAAGCGAATACCCCTGAAATCAGCAAGCGACTTTCTAATGTTTCAGCCAAATGGAAGTTTTATGAAGGTAAAATGAAGGGGATAGGCGAGCGAAAATATATTCCCAGAACCATTCGTGTTATCTCGGAGTTATATTTGAATAACATGGATGAAATTACAAAGCTATATGTTAAAACGGGACTTTAAAAACATCTGACAGTTGATTTTTGGAAACAATCAAAAGTATATCAGCCAGGTCAGTTCCATTTTTTGAGTTACCTGGCTGGACTTATGTTTTGGTTATTGTTGATCAGTTATAATAAATGAAGTTTTTTAATTCATACCTGGTATTAAAAGATACTAATTCTTCTTAATCTTATCTGTTTTGCCGATAGATTTTAATATACCTTAAAAATAACTTCGCACTAGCTTTACCCACACTTTTTATAAGGATATAGTTCTCTACCGTCAGCGTCTGAATAGCGAAGGCTGTAATTTTTGAAAAACATAACTGGCAAGCGCCAGACAAAATAAATATGCGACTAATGTCGTTCTCGTCATTGAACGAAGGGTGGGGGATGTTAGGTTTTTGTAATGAAGGTTTAGTGATGTTTACTCTACTTTTTTTTCTTTTTTTAATAGTGGTTTGTTATATCTTAAAGCTAAGAAAAACAGATATATCTTCCATTGTTTTTAAAGATGAATCAGATAGTCATATTAAAATAAAAAATGATCATCATAAAATTAGCTTTGTTCTTCAAGGTCGTCGTTTAAGACAGTAGCGTATCCATCAGATCAATCATAAATTCTGCGTCTTCTTCTTCCATTGACTCAAAGCCTTCAATCCCTATATCGTTAAGGATCTGGATTCCTTTGTCATCAATTTTCATATTAATCAGCAATTCCTTAAGTTTATCTTTATGAGGCGCAAATTTGGGGGATAACATGAAAGCGTGATGAATCATATTTATCTGACTATTAATTAGCGGGTAAAGTTGTTTTTTTACGAGGTTTGATAGTTCGTTAAATGATTCCGCCAGAAAAAATCCGACATCGGCTTCTCCCTTGAGTATATGCCTTGCAACCACGACAAAGTTTTCGCAGTCAATTATTTTAATGTTAGACTTATCTATGTTGGCAGGCTCTAGCATAATCATGCCTATTGTATTAACTTCCGGAGCGTTGGCCTGAGCAACGGTTAATGCCTGCGGAAGCTCTGTAATTTCTCTGATTGCACCTTCGCGACAGGCAATAATTGCCTCGTCTGGTTTGCAAACAGGTCTGGCAACCGGGGTAAAAGATTTTTCTCTGACCAGGCGAGATATGTCAAATGGATTTGCATAAACAATATCAACTTTTTCATTATCAATTGCCTGATGTTGTTCTGCAAAACTCTGGTGTATGTCAAGGTGAATAGCTTCGTCAAGTTTCTTTTGAAGCCATGTATTAAATATATACCAGCCAGAAATTTGATCAGGTTTAAAATCTGGACTAATTGCGAGATTGTATGGCATAAGTGACTCCTGAAGTCATTTGTTTAGGGTTACCCAGACGTTTGATTCGTTTAATTGCGGTATTCAATAATTTGCCTGACTTATTTAGTTTGTGACATTTCAGCGTAAAGCTTGATGCATTCATCAATTTTCTTGCGAGAAGGTTCTCGTCTTACGGAAGTAAAACCTTCGACTTCTCCATTTCTGATATTCGGTATAACTATGGCGTAAACCCAGTAAAAACCACCATCTTTGCGCAGGTTTTTGACATAGCCTCGCCACTTCTCTCTACGATTTAAGGTATCCCATAAATCTTTGAATGCTGCTGCTGGCATATCCGGGTGTCGAAGAATATTGTGTGGTTGTCCAATGAGTTCTGATTTTTCATAACCCGACATTTCAACAAAAGAATCATTGGCGTGCGTAATGATTCCGTTGGTATCTGTTCTGGAAACAATCAGGTAGCCTTTTGGAAAAGGGGACTCAAGCTCTGTCGTAAAAACTTTCCGGCAAATATCTTCATACAAAGTTAAATTATGCTCTGTATATTCACCTTTAATATCTTCAGGATTCATGTCTAGCATTGTTTAATCCTTTTTCGGTTAATACAATTCAGTTGTGAAACTGACTGGTTATTCTATTTTCGTTATTAATACCACGATGTTTTCTCAAGTAATCAAAAAAATAGATTAATGAGGTATTGTCATAACATCTGGCTGATATTTTCGGAAGCTCTTTTTACATCAAGAAAAATGAGTCCCAGTTTTGCTCGTGGTTTCGCCATAACGGTTACTACCGCATCCTCGCCGGCGTGAGTCATCAGAACAAAACCGTTATCGCCCTTAATTAAAACCTGTTCCAGTTCGCCTCTGCCTAATTCTCCGGAGGTTCTGTCTCCCAGAGATAGCATTGCAGCGCTCATCGCTCCAACTCGGTCTTCATCCATTCCTTGCGGTAATACTGAAGCGATCATCAGTCCATCTGTTGAGATCACTGCTGAGGCTTCAATGTCGGCAGAGGTACCGTTTAGCTCTGATAAAATTGAGGCGAGCATATCTTCGCGCATAATAATAACTCCTGTTGATTTAATTAATATTGTTGAGTGATGAAATCAGTTGATATGGTTAACTGATTTTTGTACCCTTTAATTTTTAAATGATTAAACATTAAGCACTCATTTCCCCTGTTTTAGACCATAGTTCATCGGTAGATTTATTGCCATAACGGGTATGCAGTATCCATGCAAGCCTTAGGTAATTTTGTTGCTGAAATCGTGGCTGGCCGGAAATAACCAGAGAGAAAATTTCACTACCAACTTGTAGTGGCCAGAACCCTAGTTGACTGTATCCAGCAGCGTCCAGTAACCCCCAGTTTTTTGAAGCAAGTTTCAGATTGCTTTTTAGTAACCCTTTATGTCGCTCGTAAAGAGATACCAGGTCTGCGCTTAAAGCAGATATTTCTTCCGCTGACTCGTGAAGATACCCCGCAGAAGAAAGATAAAACCCTTCTGAGTCAGCTAATAATGCCTTATTTTCACCTGACAGGTCGGTCAGAATATCTGGAAGAATTGACTCAAGTTTTCCTTCTGGTACTATTTCTCGGGTTGAACGTTGTTCTATCCACCCCAGTTTCTCCAGGTGGTGTAAAGTTTGTAAACTAGTATCAAGCGGTACAGAAAACATGCCCTCTAGCGTTTCGTTGTTAATGAGCTGTGTCGATGGTAATAGTAGTAAACTTTGTAAAATTTTCCGAGAAATTTCTTTTTCATTACCAGACATGCAATAGTAAGCACCCGCCGGGGTTGGGCTCAGGTAACATTCTTTTTTTAATTCATAACTCATGATGCGTACTCTAAGCCCTGGTCTATTGAAAACAGCAGTGCCTTAACTAATAATGAAATATCGGTTTTACTTCTTGCATCGACTTCAAATACCGCTGATTTTATGTTCATTTCTCTTAGTTTCTTGTTATAGGGCTTCAGACATTTATTGGCTGATTTATCTAACTGAGATACACCAACCGCTAATGCTGTTTTACTGATTAAATCTTTGAAGACATTAATAAAAAATATTAAGTCATTGAGTGGTTCTTTTCGGGAACCATCGATCAACAAAATCACCCCGAGTGCATTAGTGCTGAGAATGTCCCACATAAAATTAAAGCGTTCCTGGCCAGGAGTTCCATATAAGTGAATTTTTTCGTCGCCATTTAAGTTCATTACTCCATAATCAAATGCGACCGTGGTTTGATTTTTTTTGACTTTTGTCATATCACTAGCAGCTTTATCAGTATTAACCGGCGGTACGTCGCTAATAGACGAAATAGCGGTTGTTTTTCCTGCGCCTACGGGGCCGGTAAAAATGATTTTCAGGTCAGACATAAATTAGTTCCTCAAAGAAGTCAGGCACTGGCTTGTTGTTTTTTTTGTGATGAGTGAATGTTGAGCTTGTTGAGTACTTTCTGTAGAACCGAGCGATGACTGCTCTTCTTTTGCGGTGCTGCTTTTAGTGTTTGATCAATCTTACGGCGACTGATTCCAGAAATTTCAATTGCTTTTGCGGCACTATAAAAACTAAATACGTATCGTTGTGGTATTTTTAACTTAGAAGCAATTTCAGTTAGTCTGGTAGGTTGTTGGTGTAGTAATGCCGCAATTCTCATCGCATGAGGAAATGTTTGCAGACGAGTAAAGTTTGGCCACTCGCTCAGGTACGCGGTCGTATGTAAATCTGTATCTTCAGGAAAGCGACCTCTGGAAGTCCACAGTGCAATTTTCCAGAGAAAAACATCCAGACTCCATATTTTTAGTTGTGATTTATTCCTGTTTTTCAGGGTTAATGACTGTTGAACAGGCGTAGTACTATTGTGCTTTCTTATTACCGGTGGTTGTTCAGACTCCAATAAACACAATGGACGAAGCACATTATCGCTGGAAGCAGTATAAATTGAGTTTTCTTCAAAATTAATAACAAACCCAGTGTTAAGGCAATACATTTCAATATCGCATTTATCTCGCTTTGCCAACGCGATTGCTTTTACTATTGCATCCTGTAATTTGTTCCTGGCAGTATAAACGGCGTTAAGAATGGAGTGTGGGTCGTTTAAGGTGATGTCTGGATTGTTTCCAATATAGTGTGATTCTTCTTCTTTGCTCATCATGGTTGCGGCAGCTGTCGGAGCGCTATAATTTTTCTTATGGCTGATACAATTAATATTATTGGTTTTTGTAGCCTCTACGGTCTCTGGTCTTCGATTGCTTAATGTTTTCTTCGGTTTCAATTTTTCGCTATTAAGCGTTTTATTGCCAGAGAGTAGCTTTTTAATAGTGATAAGTCTTTGTTTTAATTGTTCTGGATTAACCGGTTTTTGTAAGAAAAAAACGCCGGGGTTTTGCTGGTCTTGCTCAATGAGGGAAACAATAATAATGAATAGTGACTTATTTGTATTTTGTAGATGCTCTATTAGTTTTTTATCATGACAAACATCAAAGTCGATGACCGCTATTGATGCATTTTTGTAGTCATCAGTCAGATGAAATTTAGCATTGCATTTTGATTGATAAAATATTTCAAAGGTTTTAAGACTCCTGTTATCAAAGCCTTGCATGTATATTTTTAGTGTGTTATTGCGTGTCGTATTCATTTTGCCTACTTGTTTTCAGGTTATTGCATTTTCTTTGTTTCTCTAAATTTATTTCAGGATCTGTATTTAACTTGTTATCTTAAAAGCTGGATTTTGCTTCCTCCCAGCAGGCCGGTAAGTTATTGTTAGTTAACTTTTTAAACTTTAAATAAAACAGTTGGAAGCGATCTTTTTGAGAAACATCCAGGTAAAGCTCAACAAGTATATGGTGAATATTTTCATTTAGCAGATTATCAAGCAGCGATTTCTCTAAAGTATCCATAGCGGCTTCTAGCTGTCCATTTTCTATGAAGCTGTTAACGATATCTTCAAGTTGCCGAGAGTCTGATTCAACTTGTTCTTTGGTGTGGATGACAATATAGTCGGCTTTCAGAACTGGTAAACAGATACAGGGCAGGTTTTTTATCCAACTTTCATTTAAGTTGATTTGACAATTTTTTAAATGTTTGCTTAAGTGCTTGAATATTGTTTTACTTACCTGATTACGTGAAGAAATCAGTAGCCTTTTTCGTAGTTCAAAGCCGCATTGTTTTAAGACTGTGAACAGGTCAATAATTGCGGCGAGTAACTGGTCGTTGGTGAATTTTGCTGCCTGGAGTAGTTTTATTTTCTGCACGTGCAGCGTTATGTTGCCTGGTGTTTTAGTCAGGCTGTAGTTAAGAAAAGTTAAAACTTTTTGCCAGGGGTATCCCACTGAAACAGAAGAATAATCTATTTGAGGGTGACTGAAGCCGGGTTCAACTAATTTACACAAATAGTCTGGCTGGGAAACAGTCACGTCTTGTTGAACTGTCATGAAATTACCACCAAAGCTATAACCACCGTTTGTATTACTCTACATTAAGTGGTATTTATTACACCGTATTTTTCAGTATAGAAGTAAATCTTACAGAAGCATAAAATGTTGAGTATTTTTAAAGCATTATCTCTGTAGTGTATTTTTTATTGGTGTGGTGAGTTGTTTTCTGAATAAAATTATCGCTTAAAACTCAAATAGAGATTGTGGTGATTAAAAAGCAGGAATAATAAATTGTAATTTTATGCCTGGCTGTTTTATAAAAAACGGATGAAGAAGGAGCCTGGGTATATATTCAGAATGTGTAGTGCTTATGCATTTTCTGGAAATTTAAATTATTCACATTCTGATAATATCTTTTCCAGTGTGCAGGTAATGACTGTGACACAAGTATAACCAATACGTTCAAGCTGTTCTGCCGATAAGGTGGCCCTTGCGCCTGTTGCGCAGCAAATATAAACAGGCGTGTCTGCCTGAGGGTACAGTGTTGACATTTTCATTTCTAAAAGCCCACGTGGAATGTTAATCGCATTGGCGATTGTGCTGGTTTTAATTTCTTCTGGTTCTCTGACATCAATAATAATACCATTCTTTCGAGAGCACTCGTCGAATGCTTCTCGTGCAGTCACACATTGTAAACCAGGACGAATAGATTGAATCAGTGCGGGAATTGTTTTCAGCATTATTTACTCGTTGTTAGTCGGGGTTAAGTAATAAATCAAAGAGTCCTGGGCAATGATTATTGTTCAGGTTCTCAGACCCAGACCTTTTAAAATACTAATCATTGGACACCAGTTGGTAAATGCCGACTGTATCAGATTAACTGCAATAAAAGTAGTAAACCACAACCAGTTCAGGTGAAAGACCAGGGCCATAATAAGGGATAATAAAATCATAATTCCTGCTATCAGGCGTAATGCTTGTTCTATATTCATTGGGTGCTTCTCAGTAAAAGTGAATAGCATGCAGTATAAGATATACTGCAATATTAGTAAAGACTAAATTAGTCCTTGCTATATTTTGTGGTTCTAATATACTTTATTGAAATGAATATTCTGAGGTTTGTATGAAGGTTAATCTCGTCGAAATGAAAAAAGGTTCAGCGCAGGCTGAGCTATTTCTGAAACAAATGGCAAACGCCAATCGTTTAATGATTCTTTGTGCCTTGATGGATGGTGAGTTATCTGTGGGGGATTTGAATGCACAGGTCGATCTGACTCAGTCAGCGCTATCACAACATCTGGCAAAACTGCGTGAAGCAGGGTTTGTGACCACACGCAGAGAATCACAAACCATTTATTATCAACTGGCTGACGTGCGTGTCGCAAAATTTATTGGGCAATTACATGCCATGTTTTGTGATCGATGATCGAATGACTCACAGAGTTGGTCATTAAATGAATAGAGAATCTTACCTGGAAAGACTGGTGCGCAGTAGTCTTAATGGCAACCTGCCGGTATTGTTTTTTACCCTGTCACTATTGTTGGGGATCTTTGCTTTAGAGTTTACTTCTCGAGAAGAAGAACCTCAGATTGTTGTTCCCATGGTCGATGTTCTGGTCAGTTCGCCTGGACTGAGTGCAAAACAGGTGGAGCGACAGGTTACCATTCCTCTGGAAAAGTTGTTAGCGCAGATCCCCGGGGTGGAGAATGTTTATTCCTCTTCAGTATCTGGCCAGACATCAGTGACTTTACGTTTCTATGTAGGAGAGGACCGGGAAAAGTCGATTCTAAACACTTATAACAAACTTTACTCCAATCAGAACAAGATACCTGCGGTGGTGACTGACTGGATTGTACAGCCTGTTGAAGTCGATGATGTTCCTATTGTTGTTCTGGCGCTCTGGAGTGAAAATGAAAAGCTGTATAGTGATTTTGAACTCAGGCGGGTGGCTGATGAAATTTCCACTTATATACAAGCGATTCCAGATACCAGCGAAGTTAATGTCACGGGGGGAAGGCCCAGAACTATTCGTGTTTTACCCCTGCCAGAAAGTCTTGCTGCACGCAAAAGTACGACTGCTGATATTGTCAGTGCTTTACAACTATCTAACGTATTGTTGCAGGCTGGTTATCGTGCTTTCGGTCAGGAATCTGTTTTGCTTGAAAGTGGTGTCTTCATCAGGGATGTGCATGAATTAAAACAAATGGTGATTAATGTCATTGATGGCCGCCCTGTGTTTTTACAGGATGTAGCTGAAATTATCGACGGACCGGCTGAGCCTGTCAGTTATAGCTGGATTGATTTTTCTTCCCGGCATCCAGTATTTAAAGCACGCTCTGATGTTAATTCACAGACAGATAATTTTCCTGCAGTCACCATCAGCATTGCCAAGCAACGAGGCAGTAATGCGGTTAATGTTGCCAGCGATGTTCATCAATTAATTAAGAAGCTAAAAAAAGAATTATTACCGGCCAGTATTCATGTTGAAACCTTGCGGGATTATGGCGCAACCGCGAATGAAAAAGTCAGCAATTTGTCCTATAGCCTGGCATTTGCCGTGGTTACTGTGGTTGTTTTTATTGCGATTTTCCTCGGATGGCGTCCTGCACTGGTGGTTGGACTTGCTGTGCCCGTTAGCTATGGTGTTACCCTGGCGCTAGATATGGCCCTGGGATACACGATTAACCGGGTAACGCTGTTCGCACTGATTTTATCCCTGGGGTTGCTGGTCGATGATCCCATTACGGGAGTTGATAATATTGAACGATTTATTAAAAAACCAAAAGGATCCTTAAAAGACAAAATTGTCGCGGCGATAGCTGAGATAAAAAGGCCATTGGTGATGTCCACGGTGACTATTATTCTGGCATTTATTCCACTGGCATTTATTAGCGGAATGATGGGACCGTATATGGCACCTATGGCTTTCAATGTTCCTGTTAGCGTAATAACCAGTACGCTGGTGGCATTTCTTGTGACGCCCTGGCTGGCGAGTAAATTTTTAAAAGTGCCTGATACAGTTGTGTCTGATACAGTTGTGTCTGATACAGTTATGTCTGATACCGCTGATTTAGAGAAAAATAATCTGCAGGGTGAAAAACTTAAATATCCAGACAAAGAAAAGCAAGCTGGTTTTTATCGAACACTTTTAACACCTTTATTAAATGACAAAAGAAAAGCCAAAAACGTTTTATGGGTTGTGCTGTTGCTTTTTATTGCTGCCGCAATGCTACCTGTTTTTCGTCTGGTTCCGTTAAAATTATTACCCTTTGATAATAAAAATGAAATACAGATTATTATTGATATGCCGGAAAGTTCGAGCCTGGAAAAAACGGCAGCCATTGCAAAGCGGGCATCTCAAAAAATCAGACGTATTAATGAAGTATTAGCGGTGACCAGTTATGTTGGACAGCCGTCGCCAATGGATTTTAACGGGATGGTAAGGCGTTATTATCAACGTCATTTTCCTTATATGGCTGATTTACGTATTACGTTGATTGATAAGTCAGAAAGAGAACATCAGTCTCATGGCATTGTATTACGATTACGCAAATTACTTGCACCTTTAAATGTTAATGGCATCAGTCTTAAAGTGGTGGAAGTACCACCGGGTCCTCCGGTATTAAGTACGCTGGTCGCGGAAGTATACGGTTCAACTTTTACGTCTTATGAAAAGCTACAACAATCAGCTTTGTTACTTCAACAGCGTTTACAGCGAGAAGCTTTTGTTACCGAAGTGGATAGCACCGTAGAAGCTGACAGTTATCGGATGCGTTTTATTACCGATAAAACCAAAGCAGCATTGTCGGGAATCAGTACGGAGGATATTAATCAGGCATTGTTGATTGCTAATCAGGGAATGGTTGCGAGCCACTTACCCCTGGAAAGGGAAGCAAAACCGTTGCCGATAAAGTTACGTTTACCATTAACAGAACGATCTTCGATGAACGATCTGGCACGTTTGCAGGTAAAAGGCAGAACAGGAATTGTCAGTCAATCCAGTGCGCTGGGTCTGGATGTTGCACCACAGGTTCTGGTCGCCCTTGGTGAGCTGGGGCGGTTTGAACGGCAATTGGCAGATAAGTCGATTCAGCGAAA
Organism: Kangiellaceae bacterium; assembly: GCA_016743995.1. Lineage (GTDB taxonomy): Bacteria > Pseudomonadota > Gammaproteobacteria > Enterobacterales > Kangiellaceae > Aliikangiella. The sequence continues at coordinate 11,872 of JADGFG010000120.1, forward strand.
GGATTTAAAACCTGTGGTTTATGTGATGGCAGAATTATCAGGTAGAACGCCTGCCGAAGTGATTGCAGATGTCAGTGGAGATCAGGGGAATGGTGAGCAAGGAAAGTCTCAGGGAAAAGTCAGCGATTGGCAGACAAGAAATTTTATGGGATTATTGACCGGTAATTCTGCCGTTGGCGATGGATGGCAGTTACCAGAAGATATTAACATTGTATGGACCGGAGAAGGGGAGTGGAAAATTACCGCTGATGTTTTCAGAGATATGGGGATCGCCTTTATTTTTGCTCTGATTGGCATTTTTATCGTATTAAAAATACAGACAAACTCTTCTGCGTTGGCATTAATCATCATGTCGGCGATTCCATTAACAATTATCGGTATTATGCCCGGCTTCTGGATGCTTAATCAGTTTGGAGAACGAGAAATAGCGGGCGCGCCGGAGCCTGTTCTGTTTACTGCAACCGCAATGATTGGCATGATTGCGCTGGCTGGAATTGTTGTAAGAAACTCGCTCATTCTTGTTGAGTTTATTGGTCAGGCACGGGAAAAGGGCATGGCGCTTAATGAAGCGTTGATTCAGGCAGGTACGGTACGAATGCGGCCTGTACTATTAACGGCAGGAACAACCATGCTGGGTAATCTGGTTATCATGTTGGATCCGGTATTTAGTGGTCTGGCTATTGCTATTATTTCTGGCATTATCGCGTCGACATTATTTTCTTTACTGGTTGTTCCTGTTGTTTATGCGCTGGTGTCAGGTGAGCACCGTGATAGTCAGGAGCCTCTGCGGAATAAAATTCATCATACTCACTCCGTTGGTAAAGCAACAAAAAATGGGGAGCCTTCTTCAGATGGGTAAAAATAATCTTTTTAAAATATCAAGTTCTCTGGCCGCTATCGCTGTTTTACTGCTATTGATGGGCTGGATGGCTGGCATGTTTCATTCGAAAGTTGCGCCGGGTCAGGTCGTTATTGAACCGGCTAATAACAAAAGTGTCATGCAAGTTATCAAGCGAGAGCAGGTACGGTTTGAACCGGTATCGGCCAGTATTGAGGCGCGGCAGGCAACGCTTATTTCATCGCGGATTATGGCACGTATAGAAAAAGTGCATGTACGTGCTGGAGAAAAAGTAAAAAAGGGTCAGTTGCTGATTGAGCTGGAGCAACTGGATCTCAAGTCGCGTGTTTCACAGGCAAAACAGCAGTCGAACTCAGTGCAGGCCCGGCTAACTGAAGCAAGTCTGTTTTTACAAAGAGCGGTTAAGTTAGTAGAGCAGGGAGTTCTGTCGCAATCTGACAAAGACAAAGCACAGGCAAAGCACGATGCATTACTCGCGGAGCATGCTGCTGCCAGGCAAAGTTTGCAGGAAGCGAAAGCAGCGCTGAGTTTTGCACAGATTCTTTCTCCCATTGATGGACGAGTTGTCGACCGAATGGCTGAGCCCGGGGATACCGCGCAGCCCGGAAGTCAGTTACTCTCTATCTACAATCCATTTTCTTTGCGAGTCGAGGCCTATGTACGAGAACAGTTAGTCATGCAGTTAAATGTGGCGCAATCCCTTTCTGTTTTAATACCAGCAAACAATCAGAAAATGATAGCAGAAATTGAAGAGTTAGTTCCTGCTGGTGAACCGGGCTCTCGCAGTTTTCTGGTAAAAGCTCGCCTTCCTCAAAATCAGGGGTTACTGCCTGGCATGTATGCACGTCTGTTAGTCCCCGTAAAAAAGGAAACCCTGCTGCTGATTCCACTGGATCGGGTGGCTAGCGTTGGGCAGCTGGATGTCGTCTGGGTATCCCATCAGGGACAGTCGCAGAGACGTTTTGTCCGGTTGGGAAAGCGGGTTAAAAATGGACTGGTAGAAGTTATCTCCGGATTAGCTGAAACTGATCAAGTGTTACCAAAACCGATGTTTTGATAACGAAAGAGTGATGAATTAAAGTTGCCTCTCCGATTTCCGATATACGGAGTAAATACCGAATAATCAGTGCCAGTTATTGAGGTTAATGTTGAACCTCTGCCCTGACTCGGAAATAATTTTGTTTCTCAGGTTATCACTCATGGATATTGCTTTTACAAATACGTTTTCCAGCGCTCATCAAAGTTTTTCATCTTCACGAAACAATGCAACTTCACGTCCTCTAAGTCATGACTTTCCAGAGGTTGATTTGGAACGCTCTGATGTGCTTACTGAAAAGCAACAGGCGTCTTCTGATATTGGTGAAATGATAGCTTATCATAAAGCCAACTCGCTGGCCTATCAGTTAATGCAAGCCATTGCACGTGAAAATTATCATTATGGGAGTGGTACGGATAACAATAATTTTGTAATGGATGCTGACGGAATAAAAAGTAATGTAACCGCAAGAAGTACGAGTGAATTGAGTTTGAGTCTGGATGTTTTTCAATCAGAGACGTTTGAATTTAGTGTTTCTGAGTCATCAGATAATATCACTGGTAGTTTTTCAATCAGCAGGCAAGATGAATTGTCTTTCTCGGCAACTTTGCAGCGTGAAAGTACCGAAAAAGCGGATCCGCTAATATTAAACCTTGATAATACCGATTTCTCATTTAGTGTTGAAAGCTCGGTGCTGTTCGACCTGAATGCTGATGGACAAAAAGACATTATCAGCAACCTGAATACAGGCAATGCCTTTCTGGCGTTTGATAAAAACAGGAATGGTGTGATCGATGATGGTCGTGAGCTATTTGGTGATGCCAGTGGGGCTGAAGATGGATTTAGTGATCTGGCGAGTTATGATTTGAATGATGATGGGCTGATAAATGCACAAGATCAATTATTTGATCAGTTATTGTTGTTGAGTTTTTCCGCTGATGGGGAGCAGAGTCTTAATACATTATCGTCTGAACGGATTGAAAGCCTGTCGTTGTATGAAGAAAAAGAAGATGTGATTTACAACGGGGATAATCAGTTAACATCACAGGCGATTTTTATACGAGGAGATAATACAGTGGGGCGTATTGGTGATTTTCTTTTATCAATCAGTTAGTTTTCTTTTGTTATTTGATTTCATCTATTCCACAGCACCGTTCACAGGCACTCGGCAGGGTGGACTTTGATAGTGTTCGGTCTATAGC
>JADGFG010000121.1 GCA_016743995.1 Kangiellaceae bacterium
TTATAATCGAGAGAATAGTATGAAAAATATTTTAATTTGTCTTTTTGTTTTCATGACTATTGTTGTCAGTAGTGGAAAAGCGAGTAAAATCCAATTAAAGCCAGATGAACATTAAAGGGCATCCAGAATATGTTTTTTATGTTAATCGCTGTGAGAATTGATTTTATCTCTAAGTATTAAAGGTAGACTGTCGAAATTCAATTTATGTGTGTGAGAATTAAATGGTCTTCACCACAAAGAAAAGCGCGCCGGAGAGCCTGCCCCGTGAAACGCTTTGGGTGCGCAGCGGGCAATACAGTGATAGTAAGTAGGGGGGTAGATTCTAAATCGATAATAGATTGACGAGCCCTTGTCATGGTCAAACTTCCTTATTTGTTTTGATTAACGATTGTCAATTTACCTGATTATTAATGGGTTGTCTATGATTGATGATTTCAGTATGTTTTGGGTGTTGGGTGTCCCCGGGTTTCGTGCCTTGGCTAATATGCCTGCGGATTTTATCGGGAAAATATCTTATCCTTTATATTTGTTGCATATGCCAATTGTTGCACAAATAAATCAGTTTGATTTATTCATTGGGTTAAAATTATTGCTGTCTTTCATTTTAAGTGTATTGGTTGCGTATGTGTCATATAGATTTTTTGAGAAACCAGTTGCCAGGTTATTACGAAGTATTGCATCTAACAAATCAAGTCAAGAAGAACGCTAGCACAGCTGTTGCCACTGATTGAGGCGTTATACAAATTTTAGAAGTTTTCAGATTAATAATGATTCAATCAGACTGTCTATTGTTTTATCCTTAGTTCTCTTTTTAAGAAATATTTTACAAAATATCTCGATGTTCAATGTTTTTTTAAGCTAACACGTTAAACTGAAAGTAGTGCCAATGTTATAATCTCTAAATAGAAAATAAAGTTGTAGAGTTTTTTGTGGGGTGTTTCACTATTTATAATAAAAGAAATGGCTGTCCCATTTATTTTATATTTTAATTTTGTTTCTCTGTTTTTTCTTTTATTATCTCTTTATTTATAGTTAATTTTCACACTTGACTTTTGTATGGGGATAGGCAAGATGCGCAAGTGATGAACGATTTCTTGAATGATTGAGAACAATATTTTTGTTCATTTTTTTTATTTAATTAATTTGTTGCTCACCACCAAAGGTCAGTTCATTCTGACTTTTGCTTTGTTTGGAGAGTTGTGTCTTCATCTAAGGACAAATTAACTTGAAGTTAAAATATTTTTACCCTTTATAGCACTTGTTAGTTTTGCTGCGTTTTGAGGGATAACAACACTGAGATTATAACAACAAACAAACTGAAAGATTTAAGCAGTAATGGTCAAGAGTTTCAATGTGGTGATTTAGCACGGGAAATTGCTCCGATAAAAAATAAAAGTCTCTCAAAGGAGCAGTTTAAGGTTTTTTTAGTACTGGATTTAATAATGAGAGATGTAAACGAGATGTTATCGATAGTATTTTAGCTAATTCGAGGCTTGCAAGTTTTTGTTATGCAAATATAGAAGCTGAACTTGTCACACCGCTAATCAGGTGTGCGTATTAAATGGCGATCTGTATAAGGTTTCAATGCGATAAAATTAACTGGTTGTATCAAAAACAATGAGTGTTTTGCTGCAGGATAAACTTGATAATTCTATATTCATTTTTTAGTGTTCTTAAAGCTTAGATTAGCAAAAATTATAATATTTCAAGTATTTATGAAGTATGTCCTTCATTTGAACATGGTGTATGTATAACAAATAGTGGCGCTGTTTGTAGTGCTCAACTTTGTTGCACATGGACCTGTCTAGTCACTTCCTCTCCTTAAAAACAATAAAATTACTGGCTTGCTTGTATGTTCATTTCCAGGAATGTCATTTTGCATGCTTAATATGTTTTTAAAATAAGGTAAATAATAATGAAAAAATACAATGGTGCTAAATCTACCAGCTTAGGAAAAGCTGCTGGTATTTTTGGTTTAACTCTGCTTGGCGGCATTACTTCGGTAATGGCTGGCTCTATTGCCGAAGAGCATTTGGCTTGCGGTATAGAGGAAGCTACACACGCGCTTTATAAAAAGCATCCTGAAATTAAGAAACAACAGGCATCCTTCGAGAAACAAGCAGAATTGAATCTTTTACTGTTTAAAAACAGCCCTCAAAAAGTAATGACCAATTATACTATTCCTGTCGTTTTCCATGTCATTCATGGTAATGGTGCTGAAAATATTACAGATGCACAAATACAGGAATCGGTTAACCAGCTTAATGAGGATTATAATGGAAATGATGTCAAAAAAGGCGATGTTTTCCCTGAATTTACCTCGAGTTATGCCAACGTAGGGATGAGTTTTGTTTTAGCCAGATTAGATCCGACTGGACAACCAACAGACGGAATTACACGTCATTATGATCCAGAGGAAACAACCCAGTTAAACAATTCTTCAGACGGACAAATGAAGGCCAGGTATATGTGGCCAAGAGATAAATATCTCAATATTTATGTGATTAGAAGTGCGGGGGGGCAAGCAGGTTCTGCCTGGGCTTTTTATCCAGGCCAGGTTGATACGAAAACACCTGAATTAGATGGTGTTATCAGTTCTCACTGGGCAATCGGTAGAACCGGTACTGCAACACCGACTCACCACAAGAACCTGACCCATGAGATAGGACATTGGGCTAACTTAAAGCACACTTTTGAAAATTACTGTAAAAGCCCTGGTGATGGAGTCGGTGATACACCGCCAACAATAACGGCTGATGGTTGTGCTAAGCGCTGGTCTCCTTGTTCTCAAGGCATTGTTGCCAATTCACAAAACTATATGGATTATGGTTATTGTACCGTGATGTTTACCAATGGGCAGTCTCAACGAATGATGTATGCCATGAACAGCTCGATTGCAGGAAGAAATAAATTATATACCCAGGCTAATTTGCGAGCAACTGGTGTCATAGGAATGCCTGTCAATGCGTTATTTAATATTGACAACAACAAATTGCATCCTGGTGGTTCAGTGACATTTAATGATGTTTCTGAATCAACGGGTGGATCAATATCGAGTTGGCAATGGAGTTTTCCTGGTGGCTCGCCAAGTTCTCATAATGGCCAACGCCCTCCAGCCGTTACTTACAATAATGTCGGTACTTATTCTGCTACATTAACGGTAAATAGTGGTGGCAATACCAACACAATTACAAAAAATGATTACATTACGGTTTCAAATGATCTTGTCATGCGAAATGATGTGGTTAGAAGTTGTAGTGCCAAATTTTACGATTCTGGTGCAAACCATGCTGGTACCGCTGGTAAATACGGTAACCGTGAAGATCATAAACTGGTCGTATTACCTAATCAGCCTAATTCTGCCATTAGTGTAAATTTCAATTCATTTTTATTAGAAAATAATTCAAATTGTGATTTAGATCATTTGAAAGTATTTGATGGTATTGATGAAAACGCACCTTTAATTGGCAGTTATTGCGGTAATGTTTCTCCAGGTTCTGTTGCTGCAACTAACAGTGCTGGTGCATTAACTTTTGTTTTTCACTCGAATGTTAAAGCGAGAACCGACGGTTGGGATGCTAATATCAGTTGTACCGCCGGAAGAGGTGGAGGCAATATTGCACCAACGGTGAATGCCAACGGACCATACAATGTTAAGGCGTCAGTTAGCACCCAGTTTAGTAGTGCTGGTTCGAATGATATTGATGGCTCCATTGCAAGTTATCAATGGCGTTTTGGTGATGGTGGTTCGAGTAACCAGCCTGACCCAAGTTATGCTTATTCCTCAGTTGGCACCTACAATGGCAGTCTAACAGTGGTAGATAACCAGGGTGCAAGCTCTTCACAAAACTTCACTACTACGGTGCGATCAAATCAACCTGATCCACTCATTGTAAAAGCCAATGGGCCTTATAGTGGTATGGAAGGTGTCGCTATTGATTTCAGTAGTGCCGGCACTAAAGATTTAGATACCGCAATTACAGGTTATAGTTGGAGTTTTGGTGATGGTGGAACAAGTACCTTTAGTAACCCAACCTATACTTATAAAACAGCTGGCACTTACACAACAACGCTGACAGTAACCAATGCTAACAATGAAGTTGTTTCTGACACAGCCGCTGTAACCGTTTCTATTGACCAGGGAACAGCGCCTCCTCCGATTGTTGATGCTTGCGCAACAGAAGCGCCGGTAACTGGCGGGGAATTACACTCAGGAAAACCTGTTTGTGTGGGCGCTGGTAGCGCTGTTAATTTCAGTATTTCAGATACCAATAAATTTAGAAGTATTGCAATAACTACCTCGGGTGGTTCAGGTGATTTGGGTCTTTATTTCCATAACAATACCTGGCCAACGCCAACATCTTATACTGCCAAGTCAACAACTGCTGGTAATGAAGAGTGTATTTATGTAAGAAACTCTCCACATTACTGGAGCTATACCAGTATCCAGAATTCAGGTGGTGGCTCAACTATTGTTGTTGATTTTAACACCTCTGGCTGTCGTGGTACGAGCGTCCCCCCTAACACTGCACCGAAGGCAAATATCATTGCCCCTTCTTCTGGTAATGTTGATCAGGTGTTAAGTTTTGATGGTTCAAATTCATCAGATGCTGAAGGACCTATCGCTACCTATAGCTGGAAATTTGGTGATGGTAGTACGAGTACTCAGGCGAGCCCAAGTCATAGTTATCGTTCTGGCGGTACATTTAATGTTAGCCTGACTGTTGCCGATAGCGAAGGGTTGACAAATACCGCTTCGACAACCATTAATATTGGCTCTGTAACCAACAAACCGCCAACAGCAGTGGTGAATGGTCCCTATTCTGGCTCAGTGAATAGTGCCATTAGTTTCAGCAGTGCTGGTTCAAGTGATCCAGAAGGTTCTGCACTGACTTATGACTGGAACTTTGGTGATGGCGGTCGCAGTACCCAGGCTAACCCTGCTCATACCTTTAGTTCACAAGGCACTAAAAATATCACGCTTATAGTAAAAGACAGCGCCGGTTTAAGTCATACAGCAACCACAACGGCTAACGTGGGTGGTGTGGTGACTGGCATTGTCGCTAAACACAATGGTCCATACACGGGTTCTGTCAATAAATCTGTGAGCTTTAGTAGTGCTGGTTCCGATTCACCTGACGGTGGCATTGTTGAACTGGAGTGGGATTTTGGTGATGGTATTGGCAGCAGTACCCAGGCTAATCCTACTTACACCTACTCGACAGAAGGTACGTTTGAAGTGACATTGTTAGTCATTGATAATATTGGTGCTGAAGCTGAAGCTATCACAACAGCTACCATTGGCACGAGCACAACGAACCAGCCTCCAACAGCAAATGCAGGTGGGCCTTATAGTGGCAAGGTCAATTCAGCGATAAGCTTTAACGGTTCTGGTTCAACCGATCCAGAGGGTACGGCGTTAACATATAGCTGGAAATTTGGTGATGGCGGAACCAGTAATCAAGCTAATCCGAGCTATGCTTATAAGTCACAGGGCACAAAAAATATTACCTTAACAGTGACTGATGCGGGTGGTTTAAGTCATTCAGCGACGACGACTGCGACGGTAACACCAGTTGGGAGTAATCAACCACCAACAGCCGTGGCAAATGGTCCTTATTCTGGCTCAGTCAATAATGCGATTAGCTTTAGCAGTGCCGGTTCAAGAGATCCTGAAGGTTCTGCACTGACTTATGACTGGAACTTTGGTGATGGTGGTCGCAGCACGCAAGCTAACCCTGCTCATACCTATAGTTCACAAGGCACTAAAAAAATCACGCTGATAGTAAGAGACAGTGCCGGTTTAAGTCATACAGCAACCACAACGGCTAACGTGAGTGGCGCGGTGACTGGTATTGTCGCTAAACACAATGGTCCATACACGGGTTCTGTTAATAACCCCGTACGCTTTAGTAGTGCTGGTTCAGACTCACCTGACGGTGGCATTGTTGAACTGGAGTGGGATTTTGGGGATGGTATTGGCAGCAGTACCCAGGCTAATCCTACTTATACCTACTCGACAGAAGGTACGTTTGAAGTGACATTGTTAGTCATTGATAGTATTGGTGCTGAAGCTGAAGCTATCACAACAGCCACTATTGGTACGGGCACAACGAACCAGCCTCCAACAGCAAATGCCGGTGGACCTTATAGTGGTGGCGTTAATTCAGCGATAACTTTCAATGGTTCTGGTTCAACGGATCCTGAAGGTACGGCGTTAACTTACAGTTGGAACTTTGGTGATGGTGGAACCAGTAATCAGGTTAATCCAACACATACTTATACCACTTCAGGTACTAAAAGTGTTGCGTTAACTGTCACTGATGCCGGTTCGTTAAGTCACACCGCTAATACAACAGTCAATGTGACATCGACGACGTCAACTTATTGTTCTGCCAGCGGTGGTGCCACAACCAATTCAGGTGGAGGGCTTACTCTGGAGCATGGTGAATGTGTCAATGGTTCAACAGCGATGCAGTATTATGTTCTCGTTCCTGCTAATGGTACTGAGCTTTACATAAAAACTACAGGTGGTTCGGGTGATGCCGATATTTACTTCAATGGTTCTGCCTGGGCATCATCGACTAATTATCATTACAAATCTGATCTGGTGGGGAATGAGCAGGTACTTCGAGTAACGGCCAACTCTGGTTATAGCTACATTACACTGGATACCCGAAGTCAGTTTGCTGAAGTGGACTTTGTTGTATTAACCACACCGCCAGCAGGTAATCCTGGTGGAGATACCTCACAAATTGGTGCGCCTGGTCACGGAACAACGGATCCTAATGATCCAGATTGTTCATTGGCTGACACTGACCCTAATAGTTCAGTGATTAGAATTTATGACTTTCCCCCGAACAATGTTACTAAAAACTTCTATAGTAGCTGGTTTAGAGTGAGAGGTTCTGCTGTTGACTCTAACTATCAGGTGAAAATGTGTGGTCCTACTTACGGCAATGTTAAAAGAGGAAATGGTGTGGATGTTCAATCGCCATCTCATTTTGGTATTGAATTTGAGTATGACTACAAACATTTTGGTGCCAGAGCCAGCAATACTGACCCATTCAAAGTCGTTGTAACGAGCAATGGTCAAAAAGCGGTTCATACCATAAACCTGACGTTGAATAACCCGATTGTCGATCACCCTGTACGACCATCTTGCGCAGATCTTTCTCTAGATGCTGACATGGATGGTATTCCTGATTGTGCTGAGGAGCCAGGTAAGACTTTCTACAACATGCCGTTATACGAGTGGGGAGCACGTAAAGGTCAAATGGATTTATTTGTTGAGGTTGACTGGATGGATAAACATCCATTGAGAGACTACGATGGTAATTATGTTTATGACAGTAATGGCGCGGTAATTATTGACCACGGAACCGATCCTAAACGAAAAGTCTTTGACCGAGTGAAAGAAATTTATGCTGCAAGAGGCATTCACGTTCACTTTGATTTAGGCGATAAGTTTGACCGGTCTCCAGGAACAAACCCGGCTAATTATGATCTGGGTGGTGGACAAGCGATTCCATACATGGAATATATCCATCTGGCTCGTTGGACTGACAACTATAAGGGTCGAGTGATCAATGTGCCGGGGATGGATAAAGATGTTATGCCGCAGTACTTTTATAACAACCCTGAGCGCGATCACATTTTCTACTATGTGTTATTTGCTAACTCACAAGGGGGTGCAAATCGTGGTTCATCAGGACAAGCACCGGATCTGTTTGACCGATACATGTACATCAGTATGGGTGGGACAGGTTGGAAGTTTACCGATGACACTCCTGAAAATGAGAACATGATGATTAATGGTCATGCTTCAACAGTGGTTCATGAACTAGGTCATATCTTTGGTTTAAGTCATGATGGTTTCCCTGATGATGATCCCAGAAACTTTAAGTTGAACTACCCTAGTGCAATGAACTATATGTTCCAGCTTCAAGGTGGCCCAACCGATAAATTTACTGATATTGACTACGACTTGATGGTTCGTGAAAGATATTATTTGTCACAAAATGCCAAACTTAAATATGCTTGTAATCCTATGTTGGAAGCGACTCATCCCAATAACATGACATGGGGGAATCTGGTGCATGGTTTACGCTCCAACCCGGCTGACTTCCATATTGGTTATTCCGATGGTAAGCAACCTAAAATTGATGAAACCAATACCAGCGAAGGTTTGCTGGGTGGCGTTGGACTTGACCACAATTGTGACGGCAATATCGATAATAACGTTGGCAACCTGGACGTTAATAATGATGGTCAGATTAATTTCCTCTGGGATTATGATGACTGGGGTTATCTGACATTCTTCTTCCATTATTACAATTATGATGTGAAGAATGAATATGATGTGCACAATGAGTTCTTGCTAGAGCCTAGTCGCCATATCAGGGAGGGCCGTAGCCCGACTGATGCGAAATACCCTGGCGCTAAACGTAAGGATGCTCAAGGTATGGAGATTAAAAATACACTGATGAGCACTAGTGATTTGCAAAAAGCCAGCAATAAACTGATCGGTGTAGAAGAGATAATTCTTCCACCTGAAGCAAGAAAAGCGATGCAGGATGCAATGGAGGAGTCTCGCCGGCAGCATCAAAACAATCAATAATAGTAAAGTTAATGAGCAGTATTAATTCTGCTCATTAACAGGGAAATCTATTCAGGGGAAAGCGATTGCTTTTCCCTTTTTTTTGGTTAAATGAAACTTTGTCGCCATTTTTCAATAATGCTTTTAGCAACTGCTGCAGTAGCTTCAGATTGTGAGTTTTTAAAAATACTGCTGAGCCTGTTAAACCATCAACTAACCAGTACCAATTAAAAAATTGACTCAACAGTAACAGCCTTAATTTTGTTTTTATAAGATGAAAGCAACTTTAGTGCAACTTCAAATAATTATCAAAGCGTTTGTTTTCAAGTTTACTCTCCTCTTCATCTATCACAACAATGACCATGCTGCCTGGTTGACAGGCACTCAATAAAACATCTCAACAAGTATTTTTTGTGCATTATTTAGATATTAGTTTGATATCTTTCGGCTTAGAATTAGCAAAATGAGATATATTTACAACTAACTTATTCATGATTAATTAATCAATAACTTTTTCATATTGTTTTTGCTAAAGTTGATTTTCTTCTAATGTTTTTAAACAAAAAGGAAAAGTAAAATGAAAGAAAAATTGTTTTTATTAATTGTTGTACTAATTAGTAGTACTCCACTGCTCACTAATGCTTCTACGTTGATTAAGTCTACCACTGATAGTTCAGGTAAAATTACCGTAGCCGTTTTTGAACAGATATCGTCTGTAAGGCAACAACATTACACAAACTATGCTGTTAATGTTCCCAATGATTTTGTCGCTATTGGCGGCGGAGCAGAAGGTTCTCATTTACCTGAGGGAAACTTAATTACCGCATCATATCCCAATGCACAATTATCAGCATGGTTAGTCTCATCAAAAGATCATAGTAAAGCTGATCCAGTTAAACTAAAAGCTTATGCGATAGGTTTGAAAATAAAGGGGGTGTCAAGAAAAGAATTACTTCGTTACATATCGGTTAATGTTGCTACCAGTAGCTATGGGGCTCACCCTGATATCACTGCTGGCGTTCCATCGGGGCATCTGCTGATTGGAGGTGGAATTAAAGTAAATTGGTCAGGTTATGGAAATCTTGCAACGGCTTCATTTCCAGCTAATAGTTTTGGCTGGCGAGTTAAATCCAAAGATCATTCTGTTTCGAGCTATGCAACAGCACAAGCCTATGCGATAGGTATAAGAAACTATATACCTGGTGTTGGAAGTCTCGCAGCACACATTAACTCAGCAGGTTCTTCTTATGCCCAACATCCAGCCAGTAGCGCAAATGTTCAATCAGGATTTGCATTAACGGGATGTGGTGCAGAAGTCCATTGGAGTGGGTATGGTAATTTGCTCTGGAAATTAAAACCTTTTACGCAAATTTCTCAACATGGGTGTGAGGCATCTTCAAAAGATCATAGCCGAGCGTCACCAGCAACGATTACAACTTATGCATCAGGAATAAAAGTGTTGTAATAATAATAGTTAGTTTGTTTCCCGTTTTATCTGACACTACCCCCAGAGAATAGAGGGGGTTATGTTAGAACAAAATTCCAATTGCAATATATACTCAACACACACAAAATAACACAGGCCAGTGAACCAATAGCTATCAATAACATAGATGCTGCCATCAGGCTGAACAAAATTACGGAGTTGAGAAATAAAGCCGCGGACAGTCTGGTTAGCGGCTCTCGAAAAATCTGGCTTGAAAACCGAATGAAGTCATTGTGTGATATATTTGCCGTTGAAACCTTTACTTATGCTGATGAAAAATTGAAAGGATAATCATTAAAAAGTTTGAAAATAACACCTGTTTATTTGTGAACAATCTTGCAGTCGCAACCATTGCTATTCAGCTTAAATACGCTAAAATAAGGAGTTATCGTTTCTAACGAACCAAAAGTAGTGATAAACGGAATCGATGTCATGAAAAAAGTTTATCTGGAATTTAATGATGATAAATCAAGCAAATTCTGGCAAATTGAAGTGGGTGATAGTCGTCATACGGTCACCTATGGAAAGCGTGGGACTAATGGGTCTGCTAAAATCAAGGCTTTTGGTTTATTGGAAGAGGCTGAACAAGATGCCGAGAAACTCATAAAATCGAAAAAGAAGAAGGGCTATATGGAAACATCTGCTGCAAATTCAGGTTTAAATGCTGATCAAGAAAAGTTTAAAAAATTATTTGAGCCACTTTGCTCATCAGACGAAGACAATTCTGTCCTTGTTAAACTCGCTGAAAATCTGATTTCTTTCAATGATGAAATAATCACATTTCGAGATCCTGCTGATAAAGACTATGAGCCTGAGTTGGAGTGCCAACCCGGAAAATCCGTAGTGTATGACAAAGGTACTCCACGTTCATTCAGTGAGATTATGGAAGTTACAATGAATTGTTGTTGGGATGCTGGTGGTCCTCATGCCGGAGTTGAAATTAACGATGCAGGGCGGTCAGAAGCATGCGATATGGATCTTTTATGTGAAGAAGCTAGCGATGATCCTGATAATGAGCTTTTGCAACAAATTGATGAGTGTGGCGCTTTAGCTGCATTTTCTGCGGGTCAAAATGAAATTTTGTTTGACCCGGTTGGTAAGTTGGAAAATGGTGAAGCTGGATTGATTTTTGTATCGCATGGTGGTGGCTGGGAGCAAGTCGAGTCAGTTACACATTTAAATTATAAGCAGGTATTTTTACGATTATTATCAGATAATATGGTAGGTACGAACTATATCCCTGAAATCTATTTTTAGGATTGGTTAAACGCTTTGTGCGACTCATTAATTCAAAAATTTTCATGTTTTAAAAATGAAAAGTTATCTTTGGCCTGTTAATGATGCAGGCTTGTTAGTTTTTTATTTTGGCGCCAATGCAAATTAATTTTGAGCTAAAATGCAATTGTTGTTCATTTTGTTTTGAAGTAATATTTTAAGGTGCGACATAAAAATTTCGATTTAAAACTAAAATAAATTACAAATGTGATCTGGGTAAGTATTGAATTAGTTTTTATGTAGCACTTTGTGCTGCTAACTTCAACCTGAAGGGCTGATGGTGTTTTTATTCGGTCTTTTATTTTGATTCGTTTTTATTAACGAAAGCCGCAACAGGTGAGTTGATTCAATTTTCTCTCTTGACTACACCGCCAGGTTGCTCAGCGTATCGCTTATTTTTCACAGCTCTCAACACAATAATGATGGTGTGAGAGGTTTAAATGTTTATGAATGGACAATTTCTCACATTGTTAATCCACTATCTCTTACAATAGTTTACGCTAATAGCTCTGGATAATTTTAAAATCATAAAATTTTTGACGGTTTAGCTGTTACCCAGACTAACATGCTCGATTTTTGTATATGCAATCGATATAATTTGGCTGATTTTGTAGTAACCTTATGGACCCATCAATGAATACGTTCACTTTCCCAATACGTCAATTGCTTTTTTGTTTCTTTATCCTGCTTTTGCTTTCTGCCTGTATCAATAATGACAAGGGGAATACTGGAGAAGGTGCTGCCGACACGACACCACCGATTATCAAACTGAATGGAGAAAGTTCTGTCATTATTGTCAGGCAAAGCGCCTACACCGACGCTGGGGCAATAGCATCGGATAATGGAGATGCAAATGTTGCAGTTATTGTCAGTGGACTGCCAGATGTTAATACGGTTGGCGTTTACACGATTACCTATACCGCAACCGATGCCGCTAAGAATAGCAGTAGTGTCACAAGGTTAGTAACGGTTACTCAAAGGCCTTTTATTACCACCTGGAAGACAGATAACCCGGGAACTACTCTGGATAATCAGATAGTCATTGGAACCAGAGGAGCGGGTTATAATTATCAGGTAAATTGGGGGGATGGTAAAAGTGATAATAATGTAACCGGGGACATTACTCACAGTTACGATACTGCCGGAACTTATACGGTTTCTATTACCGGAGATTTTCCACAGATATTTTTTTATTACAGTAGACATGATAGTCAAAAACTAATGTCTGTTGAGCAATGGGGAGATATTCAATGGCAATCGATGTATCACGCATTCTATCATTGCCTTAATATGGTTGGGAATGCTAATGATGTGCCTGATTTATCGTCAGTAAAAGATATGGAAGATATGTTTTCTCAAGCTCTGAAATTTAATCAGGACATAGGTGACTGGGATGTTTCCAATGTCATCTACATGTACGGTATGTTTTTTCATGCTATCGCCTTTGATCAAGATATTGGTAACTGGGATGTTTCGAAGGTAACTGATATGAGTTATATGTTTTCTGGTGCCAGAGCCTTTAATCAGGATATCAGTCGTTGGGATACGAGTTCGGTTACTAATATGAGTGGGATGTTTTCGGGCTATTTACATTCTCCTAATGCGTTTAACCAGGATATTGGTAACTGGGATGTTTCTAATGTAACAGATATGAGTTATATATTTCGTGGCACTCTAAACCTGAACCCTGACATAAGCCGTTGGAATGTTTCAAAAGTAACCAACATGAGTTATATGTTTGCTGATGCCAGAGGCTTTAACCAGGACATCACTCAGTGGGATGTTTCTTCGGTAACTGATATGGCATGGATGTTTTTTGATGCTAAAGTATTTAATCAGAATATTAGCGGCTGGAATGTAGCGAATGTAGTGAATATGAGAGAAATGTTTTTTGGGGCTAGCATCTTTAATCAAAATATTGGTAGCTGGAATGTTTCTTCTGTATATGTTATGGATAAAATGCTCGACGATACCAGTCTCTCCACAGATAATTATAATGCACTACTCAATGGTTGGAGTTCACAGGTTTTACATGGAAATCTTTATTTTGGTGCTGGTACTACAAAATATTCAGCCAGTTCTCAGGCAGCAAGAGATGCGCTTACTGGCATTTATGGCTGGACAGTAACTGATGGTGGTGTGGTAACTCCATAACAGCAAAATCCTTTTAATCAGACTTCAATTTACTGGTTTTGCTGTCTGATCAAATTCTTAAATCTGGAGAATAGATGATAGTCTGGAATGTGAATAAGCTTGCTGTTGCATTGAGGAATAAAGAGTTAAGCGAATGGAAAAAAACACAGTATTATATTGCTACCTTATTCTTGCAAATGCTAATTGCGGCGATATCAAATTATTTTTTTTCATGGGGAGGTAATATTTCAGCCGTTGTTGCCACAGTAATCGGCATTCTACTGTCCTATTTTTGTATTGTTGGAGTTTATCAGTCGTGTCAGAAGCATGAAGAACTTTCCGTATTAGAAGCGCTGATAGTTTTGGGTTTTCCGGTTTCAATAAAATTACAATTGTTTTACTGGGGGGCTTACCTGGTTATGTTATGGGGCTATCAGGCCTCGATGATTTCAGCTGAAGATTTTACACTTGTATTTTTACTCCTGATGCCTGTTTACATTGTGATGTTTTTTCTACTAATTAATCATGCAATAAATCAAGCGCTTGAGTGATAACTTATATAACTTCGGTAACTTCGGGGTCGGAACTTCGGGGTCGGAACTTCGGGGTCAGAGTCAGTTATTACAAACTGATATGAAATAAAGCAGGTAGTTTAAGGTTTTATGAATAATCAAAAAATAACGGTTACTTTTTCGTTTCTGACAGGCTTGTTTGCCGCCATTTTTATTGTAATTACTTTTTTTTCAGAAACAATACATGTTGCAACTTTGCCGGATGGTTCTGTTTATGATGGCGAATTGCAAAACAACAAGTTTAATGGGAAAGGAAAGCTAACGCGGCCGAATGGAACTATCTATGAAGGTGGCTTTAAGAGTGGAAAAATGTCCGGTCATGGTGCTATTATTTACCCCTATGGTGGAAAGTATGTCGGTGAATTTAAACGAGGGCTTTATCATGGTTTGGGAGTGTTTTATTCGGCAGGAAGTACTTATGAGGGAGAGTATAAAAATAACGAACTGATAAAAGGAACTTTTAGAAATGAAGATGGTACTCGTTATGATGGAGAGTTTGAAGGAGGGACTTTTGAAGGGGAAGGCAAGCTCACAGATTTTAATGGTGATAAGTACCATGGAAATTTTTCTAGTGGTGATATTCATGGAGAAGGAGAGTTTTTTGGCGTCGATGGAAGTCATTATGAAGGCAATTTTAATTACGGTAGTTTTGAAGGGCCCGGAATTAAAAGATTTAAAAATGGTGACGTCTATGAGGGAGAGTTTAAGTATGGTGATTTTAACGGTAAGGGAATTTTAACTTTTGCTGATAGAAGCAAACAACCGAACAAACGAAGCGGTCTCTGGAGGTATGGCAAATTAGTTAGCTCCAATAACGGTGAAAAAATTGTTACTCCAGAGTCTCTCAATGAAGTTGCTTTATATAACCAGAATGATTTGTTAAGCAGTGCATGGAGTAAGGT
>JADGFG010000122.1 GCA_016743995.1 Kangiellaceae bacterium
ACCCAGAACCAGCCATTGCCAGTACTTCAGAGGAGAAATTGACAACCTGGACAAACCAAACGCCAGAAAAATAAAGAACAACAATTCACCCCAGTAAATCACCGCCGGTCCATAACCCGGTCCCGATGCCGCCAATAACCAGCGATTTCGAGGTAGACTGACATTCGTTGACAAATTAGTAAATTCTTTATTTAACTGCGAGCTCAGCAGGTTGAGTTTAAAACTCACATCCTGACTTCTTTCCAGAGTCAATACTAACTCACGCGATCCGGGTTTCAGATTAATCGAAAGCACACCATCAACTTCTGCCAGATTAACCGGCTCCCCATCATGGGTTAAATGCTTAAGTTTGCTCTCGCCTATCTGCACCAGTAACTGTTCAGCACGTGTTGCTCGATATTTTATTTTCAGCTCTGTCGATACTTTTCGCTGACTCACTGAATGCCTTTGATCAACCTGAGTAATCGCGACGGCTTCTCCTTTGACCGCTGGCGGTCTGGATAATTTTAATGACAGCTTTTCACCCGGTCTTGGATAATAAACATAAACCCAGTAGGCATCAGGATTAAAATTATCTGGCCGTACCGCAGGCACTCCTTCAATTTCAATATTCCAGTTTGGATAAACCATAATTTCCCATGACTCACTGATTGAATCCCGGTTTAATGCAACCAGTTCAAAGCCTGAGGTACTTTCCAGACCCGATTGCCAGCTAACACTGCGCTGATTATCAGGCAAAACAACCTGCATGTTACCTGCTTTGATACTGTCTGTTCGCTGCAAAGGCTTTTCGAACTCAAGCAATGGGATCTCTGTGGTCAAAGTGCCTTTTTGCGGTGCAATTCGGTTGACTCGTGTCGCCAATCGCCACTGGCTGGCAAAAGTAAAATGTCGATTCAAAAAGAATAAATCTGCAATTGACTGTTCCTGCGCCTTTTCACTCTTTCCAGTCGTTTGATCTGACGAACTGGCCTTTACCAGCTTTCTGGAAATAACTCGACTCAATTGAATGCTGTTGCTCATTACGCGATTCATATTAACGCCGGATATTTCCCAGCCAGATAATTGTGACTCAAAATACCTGGGTGATTCACTAAAATGAATAGCCAGATCCGGCTTGTCTTTTAAACTAGCCTTAATAACAACCGACGAAATGCCTGGCGCTAATGAAACCCAGCTGCCTTTTTTGTTACGCCAGATATTTTTGACTGTTTTTCCATTCATTGTCAGCGAGTGAACTCTCCAGTCTTTTGAATCGGGTAACAGTGCAGCCACCTTGGCACTCGTTTGATATTCCAGCTTAAGACTGACCGAATGCTCGTTAACCGTTAACTTTGCATTTGAAACTGAAACACAATCTGGAACACAATCTGGAACAGGATAGATTCGTTGCTGTAGTTTTTTTAACAAAGCATCATCCGGGTAACCCGCAGCAGAAGCTTTTTGCGTTAATGGTTGAACAAAACACAATGCCAATATGACCAACAGACTTCGAACCATTGAATTATCCGCCTGAACAAATGTTTTCAACTTATCAGCAAATCCGGAATGACGTGAAAAAATAACCGCCAGCCAGAGCACGCTGAACATAATCAGCAGTATTCGCCAGCACTTCACGACCAGCAAAGGTAAAATACATATTTGAATATTTTCGCTGCTTTCCACCGGACCGTTCCAACTATAACCTGCCGACTGCCAACGCCAGCCTGGTTTACCTTTACCCGCCTGGATAATCGCCCCCTGCTCATAACTGGTATCTATTTTCTGCTGCTGAACAGCTTTAAACTCCCGTTGAATTCTCTCTTTTAAACGAGACTGCTTCTTCAAACTGGGTGCTACTCTTGCACGTGCCGGAGGCGCCTGCATATCGACTTCTTCCATAGCCATTTCAGCGACAGGTTCAACGTCATCAGAAAAACCAGAGGTCGCATAAGTCGAACCATAAGATGAACTCGTAGCAAACAGCCCGGCATTTCTTTCCAGTTGTGGATAAAGCGTTAATCGAATCTGTTGCGCCAGAAATGGTAATAAGACTAAAGCTAAAGCCCCCAGACTGGCCCATTTGTAAAAATTAAGTACGCCCGATAATCGCGGACCCGCCACTTTATTGGCCAGTGTAATCGCAACCATCAGGTTGAACCATAAGAATACTGGCATATGATATTCCTGATACCCCAGAATTAAAGTAATCAGCGAAATAATACCAGACCAGGTGCCAAAGTATTTAAACGCCAGCGCAACAATAATCAGGACGAAAAACAAATCCATCAAATGCCACTGATTCAACCAGTCACCATAAGAAGAATCACTGCCACTGATGTAGAGTAGCTTCCTGCCGGGTGGAATATTCAATTTGACCTGAGTTGTCGCAAAATCAATATCCCAACCAGAAGCATGCTGCATATCTGCAACTGGCACTTCGCCCCCGGCATAAATATTAATATTTGCGGTTCTGATTTCTGCGCCGGTTCTTTTGTCAGCATCATAGGTAATCAGTCTTTCTTTCCCATGATTACTTAACTGAGTCAGCTGATAATTCTCCAGAGTACTCACCCGCCAGTCTTTCGATTTCTTGCCAACAATCGTGTCAAAAAAGTAATAGGTTTCATTATCAAAACTTAGCCACATATCACGATTAAGTGTCAGCGAATCAAAATTGTGAGACATACCACGGCTTCTTTCCCTGATAACAAAAGGTGTCTCTTTATTCAGTACATAGTGTGGGAATCGCTTCCATTCTTCAACAAATCCTTGTTCTGCATCAATAGGGGGAGCTTCATCAACCTGGGTCGAACGTAACACTTCTTTATTTTGGTATGCCCAGATTTCCTCTTGCGGCCAGAACTCGCTTTTTTCAACCATTTTTAATTCAGCAGGGTAACCATTAATTTTAAAAACCAGTCTCACTTCATGAGTGCCAGGTTTCAATTGAACCCACAAATCACCATGACTATCAATCCGAGAATTTAATCCGGCATTCACTTCCATCAGCTGATAATCTTTAACCGAAAAACGGGTTAACTTCTGCTCTCGTGCGCGACCTGAAACCTCCAGTTTAATCGCAACGGTCATTCTCATTGGATGCCCATCCTGAATAAGGCGATTCACCCACAATTTTAAAAAATCCTTCTCTTTGACCTGTTGTCTGGCAACACTGCCCAACCAGAGCTGATTATTATTAATCAAAGGAAATGCCTGATTAGCCCCATTAACCGTGACATCCACCAGGGCAGTCTGTTCAGGAATTAACAGTGATTCAGGACGCTTCTGCCAGAGAATCTCACCGCGAATCAGGTACTCCCCTTTTTCTAACAGTACATAAGGTTTACCTTTACCTTCCATAACAGGCAGTTGTTTATTATTAGCAGTAACTTTCTGAGGCCAGAACGCACGGTTGCCTGGTAATGGAACTTTGCTCTTATCTAAAACCCGCCAACGTTGAGTAAATGAGGTATGGCGCTGATCAACCGTCAGCTTTAATCTGGCAGGCCAGGCACAGAGGTAATTATTCTTTCGTCCTGTTGAACTCCCTTCCAGGTGAGGACAGTCTCGGTAGCCCTGTTCATATTTCACCCATTCTTGCCATCCGGCCAGCTCAGGAGGAATGGTATCGGCAATTGCAGATAAAGGTAGCGTTAGCAGCAACCAACAGATAAGACGAAGAATCATACTTTATTCCTTGTTTTCTTTGATTTTTTATCACTTTATATCAAATTAAACAAAAAATACAAATATTGTCTTAATTCAGCTAAATCCCCTTCAGATAATCCCCTTTAAATAACCCCTGACTCCTCACCAGGTTTATTCTCAGAATATTGAACCAGCAGAGTATTGAACCAGAGCTATATTTACCAGACAATTTGCTCTAACTGGCTTTCACCCTCTGCAAGATTCATTTTAATCACTTTATTATCCCTGGAAACCGTAATAATCCGTGGAATACCGCCGGAAGCAAACTGTTGATACATTCGTCGATCACTATCCGATGCCAGTGGCGTTTTAATATTATTTTCATCGCGCCACTTTCTTACAAGTATTTCATCTTCTTCTCTTGCAATCGCAATGATTTCAATTTGAGAGTCGTCCAGTAACGGAGATTGATTCATTGCCTGAAGTAATCGGTTAGAGTCTGAACACCAGGTGGCAAATAATATGACCAGCTTTCTTTTATCCGTTGACCCCAGATCAACGGTCTGACCATTAATATCTGTAATATCAGAAAAAGGAAAAACATCGCCACTCTGAATAAATTCCTGGTAATTAACGGGCATGGCAACCGAATCGGCTTTTAATCGATTTTGCTGGCTTGCCACTTCTTTGTCTGGCTGAACAGTCGCCGGGCAGCCACACAGAAGAACAACGGATAATAAAACGATAACTAGCTTATTCATAAAATTACACCCCGGAAAATAAAGTTTGAATATAAAAAAGGTAAAATTAAAAAAGACTTCTTTAAAGAAGCCTCCATAAAAAACCAACTCAGTAAAATCAGAACCCGCCTTTTTAAGACGAGTTCAATACTCAATTATAAGAACTGTTTGAACGCCTTATTATCCGTTTCTTCTTTAAAACTGTAATTCAAGGTTTTAAGATGCCCAAAAAAATCATCCTGCTCTTCTTCAGGCACGTCGAACCCGGCCAGCACCTGACCAATAGCCGAACCATGATTTCGGTAATGAAACAGCGTAATGTTCCAGTCTTCTCCCAATGTCTCAAGAAACAACTCCAGAGCTCCAGGATATTCAGGAAACTCAAAGTGAAACATTCTTTCATTTAACTTAACGGGACTATGTCCACCCACCATATAACGAATATGAAGTTTTGCTAATTCATTGTCGGTATAATCTTCCACAGCATAATACTTTCTCAGTTCCTGTAATAACTCGTGTAATTCATCGTCTCCCTGAGACAGTTTAACACCAACAAATATATTGGCATCTCTGGTCCCACTCATACGATAGTTAAATTCGGTGATTACCCGCCCCCCCAGAATCTGGCAAAACTTTTTAAAGCTGCCTTTTTCTTCAGGTATAGTAACGGATAAAACGGCCTCTTTCTTTTCCGCCAGTTCACACCTTTCTGAAACATAGCGAAGTGTATGAAAATTCATATTAGCGCCACTCAAAATAGCTGCCAGTTTGTCATTACCTTCACTGCTTTGGGTATACTTAATCAGGCCAGCAAGTGATAATGCGCCAGCCGGTTCTGCAATAACCCGCGTATGCTCAAAGATTTCTTTAATCGCACTACAGATCTCATCATTACTAACCGTGATGACTTTGTCACAGAAAGCTCGAATAACAGGAAAGCTCTCCTCACCAATTTGTTTAACCGCAACACCATCGGCAAATAACCCTACGCTATTTAATGCCACTGGTTTGCCTTCTGCCAGCGCTGCCGTTAAACAGGCAGAATCTTCAGCTTCAACCCCGATAATTTTTATCGTTGGTTTTAACTGTTTTAAATAAACCGCAACCCCGGCCAGTAAACCACCGCCACCTACCGGCACAAAGACAACATCCATTCTGGGCGCCTGTTGTAATATTTCCTTACCCACAGTTCCCTGGCCAGCAATGACATCTTTATCATCAAATGGCGGAATAAAAACGCAGTTATTTTCTTTCGCAAACTCAATGGCTGCGGTATTGGCTTCATTAAAAATGGTACCAACCAGTTTAACTTCAGCACCTAACCGGCGAACACTTTGTACTTTAATATCGGGCGTTGTTCTTGGCATCACAATAGTCGCCTTGATACCCAGCTTTTGCGCTGACAATGCAACCCCTTGAGCATGATTCCCTGCAGAAGCCGCAACAACGCCTCTGGCTTTTCGATCATCATTCAGGCCTGCCAGTTTATTATAGGCTCCCCTTAATTTAAAACAGTGAATGGGTTGTTGATCTTCGCGTTTTAAATAAATCTGATTATTATGTTCTTTCGATAGCCTTGCTAAATAAGTCAAATCCGTTTCTCGAGCAACATCGTACACGGGAGCAAGCAAAATACGCCGCAAATAATCCATACCCATATCTGACTTATTGACCTTCACTAACGGCATATTTATGCTTCCTCCAGTCGAGAAATATCTCTCACCGCCCCCTGGTCTGCACTGGTAGCCAACATGGCATAAGCTTTTAATGCCGCTGAAACTTTTCTTTTTCTGGGTACAGCTGGTTTCCAGCCCAGCTCATCTTGTTTCTGGCGTCTTTTCTCTAGAGTTTCATCATCAACTTTCAAGCTAATGTCTCGCTGAGGAATGTTAATTGAAATAAGATCACCTTCTTCAACCAGACCAATAACTCCGCCAGAGGCGGCTTCTGGAGAAACATGTCCAATTGATAGCCCAGAAGTACCACCAGAAAAACGACCGTCGGTAATCAGTGCACAGTGTTCACCCAGACCTTTACCTTTCAGATAACTGGTTGGATATAACATCTCCTGCATGCCGGGTCCGCCTTTAGGGCCTTCGTAACGAATAACCAGCACATCGCCTTTATTAATCTGATTGCCCATAATTGCTGTAACAGCAGAGTCCTGGCTTTCAAAAACCCGCGCAGGCCCTTCAAAAATCAGACAACTGTCAGCAACTCCTGCGGTTTTAACAATACAGCCATTTAACGCCACATTACCTTTTAAGACTGCCAGCCCACCATCTTTTCGATAGGCATTCTCCAGAGAACGAATACATCCCTGTTCTCTATCATCATCCAGAGAATCATAACGACAAGATTGCTCCATCGCTTTTATTGTTCTGACCCCGGCAGGCCCTGCACGATAAAAATCTTTAACCGATTGCTCCTCGGTCAATTTAATATCCCACTTTTCAATGGTTTTTTGCAACGTTCCTTCAGAAACGTTTAAGGCAGAAGTATCAATCAAATCTGCTCGTGCCAGCTCACCCAGAATACCGATAACACCGCCAGCTCGATGAACGTCTTCCATATGATACTGATTACCCGAAGGTGCCACTTTACACAAGTGCGGCACTGCTCTGGATAAACGGTCAATATCACTCATTGTAAAATTAACACCCGCTTCCTGAGCTGCGGCCAACAAATGCAAAACCGTATTAGTCGAGCCCCCCATCGCAATATCGAGTACCATCGAATTTTCAAATGCTGGTTTAGTGGCAATATTTCGTGGTAATACCGACTCATCATCTTGTTGATAATAGCGGTTACACATTTCAACAATACGTTGACCAGCAGTTTCAAATAAACTTTTTCGGTCAGAGTGAGTTGCCAGCATACTGCCATTCCCAGGCAAAGCCAGTCCAAGCGCTTCCGCCAGGCAATTCATAGAATTAGCGGTAAACATGCCAGAACAGGATCCACAAGTAGGACAAGCTGACTCTTCAATCTGTTTCACTTCACTGTCAGTGGTACTTTCACTCACCGCCTGAACCATGGCGTCGACAAGATCCAGCTTGATAATCTCGTCACTTAATTTTGTTTTTCCGGCTTCCATTGGACCACCGGAAACAAATATCGCCGGAATATTTAATCGCAAAGCAGCCATTAACATACCGGGGGTGATTTTGTCGCAATTAGAAATACAAACCATTGCGTCAGCACAATGTGCGTTGACCATATATTCAACCGAATCAGCGATCAAATCACGAGAAGGTAAACTATACAACATGCCGTCATGACCCATAGCAATGCCATCATCAATCGCAATAGTATTAAATTCTCGCGCCACACCACCAGCCGCTTTAATCTGACTGGCAACCAGCTCACCAATTGGTGCAAGATGAACATGACCCGGAACAAATTGAGTATACGAGTTAACCACGGCAATAATGGGTTTACCAAAATCGCTTTCTTTCATTCCAGTGGCTCGCCATAAAGCACGAGCACCGGCCATTCTTCGACCTTTTGTACTTGTCGCAGATTTAAGCTCAGGCATTGAGAGCCCCGTTTTTTTCTTCTATTTCAGTTAACTCATCAACTGACTCTAACCATCCCCACTCATCCTGAGTTTCACCAGAAAACAGACCAAAAAATGCTGATTGAATTTTTTCAGTCACAGGGCCGCGTTTACCATCACCCACTGAAATTTTATCAACACTTCTGACTGGAACAATTTCTGCGGCCGTTCCCGTCATAAACATTTCATCACATAAATAAAGTGTTTCCCGAGAAATCTGTTCTTCGCGAACTTCATAACCCAGCTTGCCGGCCAGCTTAACCGCGGCGTCACGAGTCAGTCCTGGTAATATGCTGCCAGCCAGTGGTGGCGTATAGATAATACCGTTTTTAATAATAAACAGATTTTCACCTGCGCCTTCACTGATCATGCCATTCACATCCATGGCAATGCCCTCATGATAACCATGACGTTTAGCTTCGGCCGATATCAGTTGAGAAGATAAATAGTTACCACCCGCTTTGGCGCCTGATGGCATCGTATTGGGTGCCAGCCTGGCCCAGGAAGTCACACAAACATCCACACCATTTGCCAACCCATCCTCTCCGAGATAAGCGCCCCATTCAAAAGCAGCTACTGCCACCTCTAATGGAACCTTGGGGGGGGTAATTCCTAATCCAATATTGCCATAAAATGCAATGGGTCTGATATAAGCGCCTTTCAACCCGTTAGAAGTAACAGCCAGCTTACAGGCATTGGATATTTCTGCCTGAGTAAAAGGTATTTCCATCCGGTATATTTTGGCGGAATCAAATAATCGCTGAACATGCGCCTGCAAACGAAAGACTTTAGACCCGTCAGGCGTATCATAAACGCGTATTCCTTCAAAAACTGAAGAGCCATAATGTATCGCATGGGTTAATACGTGAACCTGAGCATCTTGCCAGGGTTTCAACTCACCATTAAACCATATAAATTCCGGATTGCTATTCGCCATTCATTTTTCCTCAAAAATATTCAAACTTTAAATTCTGTTAATCACAAAAGTCTATTCTTCTCATCATCAAGCTGACTTTCGCCTGTGTAATTTCCGCTAATACGTCATGCCTGAGCAGGTATATTGTTAGTCGTGACCATTGCTTCAGTCAGCAATTGCTCGGGTTCTGACTGTTGTAAAACGATGGGCTCGGACTCTGCTATTGTTAAATCTTCATTCACCTGTTTTATATCTACCAATTTTAGCAGTTGATTCAATAATAAACTTATCGAACGTTCACTTTTCACAGTTAACTGCAACGACGCACTATCGGCCTGTTGAGATACCTGCATGGACAGACTGACTACCTTAAAACCTCGATATCGAGTGACTCTAAGTAATTGCTCCAGCATCGTTGGCTGATTATCTGCAATAATAGTTAACCGATGTTGTTTCATGTTTATTCCTCAAGCATGGACTGGTTCGCCGTATTCGGAGGAACTAGCGGCCAGACAGACTGATCTTCGTTAATTTTAACATGCAACAGATAAGCACCTGTAGCATTTAACATGCGCTGAATTCCTGCTGAAACCTCCGCAGGTGATGAAATTGTCTCGCCAACAATATCAAAAGCTGATGCCAACTTGACAAAATCCGGGTTGTCAGACAAATCAGTCTCACTAAATCTCTGCTCAAAAAACAATCGTTGCCACTGACGAACCATACCCAGTTTGGTATTATCCATGAGCAGTATTTTAACAGGCAAAGCAAAGCGTTTAATAGTTCCCAGCTCCTGAATGTTCATCATAAAAGAGCCATCACCGGTCACCGTCACAACACAATCTTCTTTTCTGGAGAGTTGCGCGCCTATGGCCGCAGGCAAACCAAACCCCATGGTCCCTAGAGCCCCACTGGTTAACAGATTTCTCGGCTCATTAAACCTCATGTGTTGAGCAACCCACATCTGATGTTGACCCACATCCGTCGTCACTACGGTGTTTTCTGGCAGTTTTTGAGAGAGCTCGTTAAGCATCGAAGGGGCATCAATAGTCGTTAAAGGATTATCACTGTTAGATACATACTGATATCTAAACTCCTGAGACATCGCTGAGCAATGCTGACGCCAGTCTTCAATATTCAGCTTCATTTCCAACGCCGGAATAGTTTGTTTAAAATCGCCTAAAACGGACACGTCGGCAAGTTTTAACTTACTCAGTTCCGCAGGGTCAATATCCAGGTGAATAACTTGCGCGTCAGGTGCAAATTCCGAGAGCTTACCTGTGACTCGATCGTCGAACCTGGCGCCAATAGCAATCAATAAATCACAAGATTGAACTGCAAGATTAGAAGCTTTCGCGCCATGCATACCGATCATGCCAAGGTAGTCATCAGAAGTACCTGCCGCGCCCAGACCTTTTAAAGTTGAAACACTGGGTATGCCAGTACACTTTAAAAAATCTCTCAATTCGGTAACAGCGCCGCCCAGCGAAACACCACCACCCACATAAGCCATGGGCTTTTTCGATAACTCTAAAAGCTTCCTCGCCTGTTCAATTGCATCGGGCTCAACTTCTGGTAAAGCAAAAGGTTTTAGTAAAATCGATTTCATTTTCACCGCTGCCAGTTGTATATCTTTAGGTATATCAACCAGAACCGCCCCCGGTCGACCACTGATAGCAATTTGAAAAGCTTTTTGCAAAGTTAACTCTAACTCTTCAACATCTGTGACCTGAAACGCATGCTTGGTCACAGCAAGAGAGAGACCCAGTACATCAATCTCCTGAAAAGCATCGGTCCCCATTAATGGCGTCGCCACCTGGCCTGTTATTGCAACAACAGGCACAGAATCAGCAGTCGCATCAGCCAGCCCGGTAATCAGGTTGGTAACCCCGGGCCCAGAAGTTGCCATGCAAACACCAACCTTTCCACTGGCCTTTGCATATCCAAGCGCAGCAAAAGCAGCCCCCTGCTCCTGACGACACAAATAGTGTTTCACTTCACTATCATAAATTGCGTCATACAGTGGCATGATCGCCCCGCCAGGGTAACCAAAGATAGTATCAACCCCTTGCTGCTTGAGTACTTCAAGCGTTAAACCTGCTCCAGTCATCAATTGTACTTCCTCTGAGTCATTTTAAAAGACTCAATAACCAATATACCAGCTATGCCAATCACGAAACTTTCCCCCAGACCCACAATAATCGTATTACTCAATATCAATTTAACCAAAAAAAAACCCCCGACTCTTTCAAGGCGGGGGTTTTTATTATCTTCTAAATTCAGACAATAGCTCCCCCCGCGGGAATAATCACCACGACGAGAATAATGTTTACAAGATGCTTTAAAATATACATGGAAAATTACGCTTAAAACTTGTTAATTAACATAACGCATCACCCCTGACCAACCAGTGAGCAACCGTTACCAGCCAAATTATTGTCTGTGAAACGCTTTCTGAGTACATAAGTAACACAAAACGCCCCACCATTACAAATGTTCTTTATTGACAGATTAACCTGTGCTCCTGAATGACGTAAGGTTAATCACCTTGCCCTTCTCAATACAGCCAATACAAACTGATAAATTCTTTTACAAATCAATCAATTAAAGACAAGTTTAAAAACAGGTACAAAAAATTGCCTATTCTTAGTTAGCAACCAGTTTTTTAGTTATAAGCCCAAACGGTGTATTGAAAACCAGTCTTTAGCTATTTCATTGAACTCACATGCAACTATTTGAAATTACAATAGGAAAACTCGACTCTTTGTTGATTTTCATTCAGACTGAAGGCTCGTTATTGACTTAAAACTCGTAACAACCTGTAATAACCCACATCAATATTATACCCATAATGTATGATATTGAGCATAATCGCTCTCTCATTGTCTATAATTAGTGTAGAAGCTAACGACTAGTGGAGAGATGTTCAATTCAAAACCCCGTATTACCAGCATACATTTCGTGGTATCACGATAAGCAGAGCAAAAAATGATGCTGCAGACATTTGAGAGGCAGGATGAATAAAAGATACACGATCGACGCGTCGGTCTCCCCCAGAGGCAGTCTGGAACTTCTTTCACAAATTGAAGTAGATAAACTCAAAAAAGCGGGCGAAAATGGACTCTACAAATTATTTCGCAAGTGCGCGCTCGCTATACTCAATACGGGCTCTGACAGCGATAACGCCAAAACCATTCTGGAAGCTTACCCTGATTTTGAAATTGAAATTATCCAACAGGACAGAGGGATCCGCTTAAACCTGTTAAACGCCCCTGCCAACGCTTTTGTTGACAACGAAATGATTTACTCCTGTCGCGAAATGCTGTTTAGTGCAATGCGCGATATTGTCTACTCAGAAATGGAAAAATGCAGCACACGCATTAACTTAAACTCCAGTATCGGCATCACAGATTACGTTTTTCATTTATTACGCAACGCCAATGTACTTCGGGCTGGCGAAACACCTAATATGGTTGTTTGCTGGGGAGGCCACTCTATTTCTGACGTTGAATACAGATATTCTAAAGAAGTGGGACACTCAATGGGGTTACGAGGCCATGATATCTGCACGGGTTGTGGCCCGGGCGTCATGAAAGGCCCAATGAAAGGCGCAACGATTGCTCACGCCAAGCAACGTTTCAATGCATCTCGCTTTCTGGGGCTGACAGAACCTGGTATTATCACCGCAGAAGCGCCTAACCCTATCGTTAACGAACTTGTCATATTGCCGGACATTGAAAAAAGGCTGGAAGCTTTTGTCAGAGTTGCTCACGGTGTAACTATTTTCCCCGGTGGCGCAGGAACGGCGGAAGAGCTGTTGTATCTATTAGGGATATTGCTCGACCCTGAAAATAGACTATTACCTTTTCCTCTTATATTGACAGGCCCTAAATCTTCGGAGGCTTACTTTTCTCAATTACATGAGTTTATTAATGATACGTTGGGATTCGAAGCTCAGCAGAAATATGAAATCATTATTGATGACCCGGAAAGGGTCGCTCGCGCAATGCGCAAGGGTATACAGGAAGTCAAAAGATTTAGAAAAAAACATAACGATGCTTATTACTTCAACTGGCTGCTTAAAATTCAAGAAGCATTTCAAAACCCTTTCCACCCTACACACGAAAATATGGCTGCTCTCGATCTTTCAGCGGATCAGGAAACTCATAAACTGGCAGCTAGTTTACGCCAGGCATTCTCAGGAATTGTTGCTGGTAATGTAAAAGAAGCAGGCATAAGAGCTATTGAACAACATGGTCCTTATAAAATACGTGGGGAAAGTAAAATTATGGATCCTCTGGATAAGCTGCTCACCGCTTTTGTAGAACAAAAAAGGATGAAGCTTCCAGGAAGTGCCTATATTCCGTGTTATCAGCTGGTTAAGTAAAACGGCAGTCCTTTTTTATCTAAAGCTGAAAAAATTTTAGATATAATAAACA
This sequence comes from Kangiellaceae bacterium, assembly GCA_016743995.1. Lineage (GTDB taxonomy): Bacteria > Pseudomonadota > Gammaproteobacteria > Enterobacterales > Kangiellaceae > Aliikangiella. The sequence continues at coordinate 13,285 of JADGFG010000122.1, forward strand.
GCGCTCTTAACTTCAAATAAAAAAGGCCTGAATAACAAACTATTCAGACCTTTCAAATTCAACATTTATTGGTATACATAAAGCCCTGTAGAAACCCTAAGGGTTCACTACAGAAATATTATAAGTCGCTGAATGCAATTCATGGAAAGGCATTTGCTCAGTACTTGTATTTAATACCTCAATAATATTATCAAACCCCTGATAATTTTTAAAATTAGTCAGCTCCAGGTTTCTATCATTCAGTATTGCCACTCTGCCAATATCAGCATATTTTGCAGGTAGCTCAGGCATTTTAACCGATGTTTCTGTCGGAGACATTACAATAGTCCAGTCAGTATTAAGGTTTCCTAAATCAACGGCTACAGCATCGACAGCCGAACCATTTGATAACTGCCAGCTGAATGTATTGGTTGTATCATTAAAATTAATATTGCTCGCGGTAAACTCTGGAATATTAACAATAAAATTTGAGGGGGGCTGGCTATAAACCCATGACTCATCATAAGAAACGCTACCCGGTGAAACCACTTCATCTTCTGTTTCCGCCTCAAAATAATAATAGTCAGATATCACATCATAGATTGATAAAGTGTTACTACTTGTCGCATTTCCCACCAAATTCAACGGCTTGTGTAATGATTTATCCGCAAATCCCCAGAAGCCAACGGGCTTGTTAGTATTGTTAACATAAGGAATTTCCAATGGCGTTTTAGACATATCAAATTCCAGAATGCCGCTATTTGCTGTTACAGAAACATAAGGAGAATGCGCAATCGGAAGTGAATTCATATTAGCACTAGCAAAACCTGAAGCAATAACCGTTACTGTTCCTGTACTGATGTAGTCAGTACAAAAAACAAGATCTACCAGTTTATTCTCTTCTGCTGCAATCAGCACAGAATAACTTGCTCCCATATAAATCGACGTAACCGCTGGAGGAATATTAACAAACCGCGCCTGAATAGTTGTTCGTTCATTGAGTTCACACTCCCAATAACCCGAAGAAGAATAATCAAGAATTCTATACTTTATATTATTTGATTGAGCATTCACCAGAGTGGTTAATTCGTATTGAGGATCGCCTGCAGACAAGAGAAATTCTTCAATTACCGTAACCGTTACTCTGGCTCTATCGACCTTGCCAAAGTTTGCGACACCAGACATGTCTGTTTCAACGACTTTTTCGATTGATTGTCCATCAACACCATGCAAAACCACAGTAATTCCATCAATTCTTCCATTAGCATTATTATAACCAGGCACAGCCTGAACTAGAAAATCTGTCGAAATAGCAGAGTCAACTTTCCAGCTAACCTGTCTGGTTTGAGTGCTTTCATTCCCGGCACTATCTTTAACAACCAGCTTAATCTGACTGCTACCAGAATCTGTGCCGGGTGCTGTCCAGTTAACAACTTTTGCGTCAGTCGCAGTGAGTGTTCCAGCAGAACTGGTCCAGAGATAAGAAAGCGTATCCCCTTCCGCATCAACAGCATTAGCAGTCAGTTGTACAACCTGCCCAGGTTTTATACCAGTAACGGGCGCCACTTCAATACCATAAATTGTTGGGGCCTGATTCTG
>JADGFG010000309.1 GCA_016743995.1 Kangiellaceae bacterium
ACGTAATAGAGAGTTCATTAGACTTGCGTCACTATTAATTTAACCTTTAAAGAAAGTAATAAATGAAAAAAATTTATTTAATTGGTGCCCTTCTAGCAGCCTGCTCCTTTTCAGCTTCAGCCACAGAAAGCGACTCAAACTGGACGTTTAGAACAGGTATCGCTCATATATCTCCAAATGATGATAGTGGTGTTATTTTAGGCGGTGGTGTAGGTGTTGACTCCGCCACAGGTCTGGGTATCAGTTTAACCTATCACCTTGATAATAACTGGGGCGTTGAAGTACTAGGTGCACTACCATTCAAACATGATATTGTCGGTACAGGTGCGCTCGATGGCGTTAATATTGGCGAAACCAAACAACTACCACCAACAGTCAGTTTGATTTATCAATGGGGTAACGATGTGACTTACCATGTTGGTGCTGGTATTAACTACACCCGTTTTTTCGAGGAAAAAAGTCACGCCGATTTAAATGCTGCGCTCAACGCAGAAACTAAATTAGAACTTGATGCATCAACCGGTTTTGCGGTTAAGTTTGGATTTGACGCTCCTATTTCGGATGAATGGAGCTTTACTGGAAACCTGTACTATATGGGAATTGACACTACCGCTGACATAGTGATAGATAACAATGTTGCGGCATCTGTTGATGTAGACATTGATCCCTGGGTTGTTATGCTTGGCGTCAGCACCAGCTTTTAATCAAGTACCAGCTTTTAATCAAATACCAACTTTTAATCAGGTAGCAGCTATTTATCAAATACCTGCTACCTGATTACTCGGCTGAAACACGTCTTTACGATTTAAAATCTACCCGTTATTTACCATTTAACAAAGGTAGCAGCTCTGAAGAAATCTTAATTGATAAATGATCAAACGTACGCTCAATGAGTTTCTGAGTACTTCCTCCTTCATAAAAAACCGTCCCAGTTATCAGTATTTGACGCTTACTTAAAGGTTCATGTAAAAATGGAACCAGAATATTATCTCCATCCGATCCTGTTGGTGACAACTTAAATGGCCCTTTTGTCAACTCTCCCGAAGAAGTCAGATAGTGTAAATTAACCTCCACATAATTTAATTGCCCTCCCCTTTGTTCATCATAACCCAGTAAATTTGATACAAGTACTTTATCAACTCACTCATCTCCATTAATGATCTTGAATTTTGAACGAATCTTAAACGGATCTAATGCATGACGATACACAGCATGTGGTGGAATGATGACCGACGGTGTAGAGGTCATTTTTTTTATGGGTAATTTAACCTGTTTTCCTGGCGGTACAATAATAGCTGATGAAAAAAACTGGTAACGCTCATTATCGAGTTGAACATACTCAACTGAAACACTATTTAAATCAACATTTGATACATACCCATCCGGCTCAATTTTAATCGGAGAATAGGTTTGTTTAGTAAACGACAAGTGAACCCCGGACCAGAGACCTTTAACATCCATTTTATTTCTCAAATGCCAGTTAAATGATAGCGCAATCCCTGTTCGACTCGTCAACTTTGCCAGTATTAATCCCAGATGCTGTGCGTTAATTGTTATTGAAACGGTTCCTCCCCGATTATTTGCCGACAACTGAACTGAAGAACTAATAATTCCTTCACTCTTCAGCTCTACCGGTGTTAAAACCCAGTCATTAAACAGCCCCGCGTAATCGATATTTTCATTAATCAGAGTCGACTTTATTTGTGCATTGATCATCGGATCAATGGAAAACTCAAAATCAAACTCCAGACGAACCAGATTTGCATCCTTATCATCAAATGTTATCTGCCCAAGCATTGACTGATTATTATAGCGCCGGGGGACGATTAATACATCAGTTGGAGCCGAGCGTGTTTCGAGATTTTTTCCATCGGTAAATAGCAAAGCCTGATAAGGTATGCTATCCGGTATATTGATACTTCGTTGGTCTGGCCAGATTAGTTTTGAATACCTTTTTCTTAATGGTAAAAGCTTATTCATAATCGCTTTATAAAACTCATCGTCACCTTCTACAACAGGAAAATCAGAAGCAACCAGCTGACTTGACTGTCTTAACAATTTAACCGCTGTTTTTCTATCTTCAGTAAAAGTGGCCTTATCGATATCTAGCACTAGATCATCCAACAAAAAAGTTATCCACTTTGAAATGGCATACCTTACCCAATGGGTTACAGGCAACTTACCTCCATGGTATTGCGGCGAGTATCCGTGGGGAGCAAGATTTTTCTGTTCTATTGACTTAATAGCAAGCTTGATCTCATTATAAAACTCAACCTTCTCCGTATTCTCTTTTGAGGTACTTAAACACTGAGAACTAAACTGCTCCATATTTTCGACAACGACTCCGTCCATTTTAATCTTGTTAGATGCAATAATTAATCGACCATTATTACCCTTTAGTTTACGAGAGGACTTGCGTTTAGCATTCGAAGAAACAGCGTACTTTGTTTTTGTACGAACTTTATATTTAGTGGGTCCATTACCGCCGTGAGATTTAAATTTGACAAGACCATTTATGCCACAATCGAATTCATCAACAATAAGGAGTAAATCTCCACCTGAACGATCATTGAGGTCATAGCCTGTTCTTGCAGATCCATTAAAGTCCCTGCCAGTTAAATCAAACTCTACCGTTTCGTCCAACTTGATTTTTTTAGCTACAATAATCAGATTTCGTGGCGTCGTCTGTTTAGCAACACTATAACTATGATTACCCAGATTTAATTCATCGCCAATAATAATACCGGTACTCTTATAAGGACCATTTCTAACATCTCGTTTTTTTTGAACAATTTTTTCTGGCAACGTCAACCGGTTAATTAAATTTGTGAACGAAAGGTAGTCATCCGGTTTTTCATGCATTCTAACAACAGTCTTCTTCTTTACTTTTTTATTAACCTTACTCTTAACCCTGT
>JADGFG010000310.1 GCA_016743995.1 Kangiellaceae bacterium
GTATAAATTATAAATTCTGTCTATTCGCTAACGACAAAGCTAAGGTGGACTGGTCCAGATACTCCAGCTCTCCCCCAACCGGAACTCCCTGAGCCAACCTGGAGGTTCTGATTTCTTTATTTTCAATATGAGAAACCATTGAAGCAATAAAATGAGCCGTCGCCTCCCCTTCTACTGTTGCAGAAGTCGCGATAATAATTTCCTGGCATGCTTCCTCTTCAATAATCAGCTGTAATTTATCCAGTCCAATTTCTTCTGGACCAATACCATCCAGTGGCGATAAGCTTCCCATTAAAATAAAATATTTACCAGAGAATGAAGCAGTTGCCTCTATTGCCGCCGCATCTGCCGGAGATTCAACCACACAGACCATTGTGTCATCGCGCTTTACATTACTACAGATATCACAAAGTGGAAGTTCTGTATAATTTCTACAACGCTCACAATTTTTAATTTCTCGCATGGCTTTATCAATGACAGCAGACATTGACATCCCTCCCTGACGATTTTTTTCCAGAAGGTAATAAGCCATCCGCTGAGCTGACTTTCGTCCAACAGATGGTAAACATTGTAGTGCACTGACTAATTGTTGCAATAACGGTCTGGAATCCATAAATATTTACTTCTATTAAAATGGCATTTTAAAACCCGGCGGTAATGACATTCCGCCAGTCACAGAGCTCATTTTATCTTTTGACTGCTCCTCAACTTTTCTTACCGCGTCATTGACCGCCGCAGCAACAAGATCTTCGAGAATCTCTTTATCTTCAGACAATACGTCACTATCAATTTCGACTTTTTTAACATCGTGGCGACCTGTCATTGTAATTTTAACCAAACCCGCACCAGACTGACCATCGACTAATAAATTAGCCACTTCATCTTGCGCCTGCTTCATTTTTTCCTGCATTTCCTGGGCTTGTTTCATCAAGCCACCTAAACCTTTCATATCAACCTCTGTTAAAATGTTACTTAATAATGGAAATAGATTCTCTTGCAATCTTTGCTTCCAGTTTTTCTACCAGATAAGCTATCTGCGGATCTAAAGATAGCGTTTTCTCAGCACTATCAATTGCTAATTCGTGTAATTTAATTAATTTTTCTCGCGGTGTTTCTGTCGTTTCAAAAACGGACTCAAAATCAATTTTTAAAACGCTATTCTCAAAATATTCCCTTAAATGCTCTCTTATACTTTTCTCTGCATTTGTGGTGAATAATGACTCAATTTTTATCAGGTAATTAATGCAAATCTTATCAACCTGATAACAAGCCGTTGAATTTAGCAAAATTTGCAATCCATTTCCTTCCAGTTTTAATTGAGTTACTACATCAAACCAGTTGTCTGTCGTTAAACGGGTTGCAGTCACTTTATTCAGCAAGGTCGCTGCAGCTGAGTTTTCCTGTATTAGCTTCTCATTGAGCAAGTCTTCTTTAAGCAGGCTTTCTGAGCCTTCGTTATATTTAACTGAAGCTTCATTTATCAGTCTTGAAGCAAACTCCCCTTTATCTGATTTTTCTTCAGATTTTTGCTCTTTTTGGTCTTTTTGCTGTTTTGCTGATAATCTATTTTCAGGCAAATGGGGAAAATTTTTGTTTTTGTCCGAACTACTTAAGTCCGAATTATTTAAATCTGAATTACCTGAACCTGAATTATTAACAATGACTTTCAGTTGAGTCACTTTAGCTGACGCATTATTACTTTCCTGCTGCTTAACTTTAACTTCAGGTTCGCTGTCAACGCTTTTACTTATCTGTGTAACAACACTGCCATTCGTCACTGCGCTCATCACAGTCATTCCATTTTCAGCAACACGATGTTCAGACGGCACATTTTCAGAATAATTAACTTCAGGTAACTGTCTCTTGTTGACTAACGGTCTCTTGTTGACTATGCCGGTAGTGTCTGCGGCAAGATTGGCCATGCGAGTCTCAGCTTGAGCGTTATTTACATTTTTAACTGTTTTTTTTTCTGTCTTATTCAGTGTTCTGGTTGGCCCGTCTACAACTGCCGACTGACCTGATGTAGAAAAGTCTCCAGTCTTTTTAGGTTTAAAAGCCAGAATTCTTAACATAGCCATTTCAAACCCCTGGCGCGGGTGGGGAACACAGGCCAGGTCTCGGCGTGCGTGCATAGAAAGCTGATAAAACAATTGAACATCAGCAGCATTGACTGAGTTAGCTAGTTCAGCAATTTTCGGATTGTCGAAAATACCAGTCGCCTGACAAACTGCCAGTTGATGTAACAGCGATAACCAATCAGCAAGCAAATCATTATAATCTGGAGAAAATTCTGCAATACTGGCAATTGTCTGCATCAACTGGTTGGCATCTTCACTGATTATGGCACTTAGCAATTGATAGCCATACTCTCTGTCCAGGCTACCCAGCATATCCAGTACTGTCTGCTTTTGAATTTTGTCTCCACAATAAGCAATCGCCTGGTCCAGCAAACTTAATGCATCTCGCATACTACCATCAGCTCCCTGTGCAATGGGTTCTAACGCCCCACTCTCACAATCGATGTTTTCTTTTTCCAGAATAAAAGATAAGTGATTAATAATTTCACTTTCATCCATTCGCCGTAAATGAAATTGTAAACAGCGAGAAAGAACAGTGACTGGCATTTTCTGAGGATCAGTTGTTGCCAGTAAAAAAATAACATGTGGAGGGGGTTCTTCCAGAGTTTTTAATAACGCGTTAAAGCTATGTCCGCTAAGCATATGGACTTCATCAATCAGGTAAACCTTATATCTTCCTCGGGTCGGCCTGTATTGCACATTATCAAGAAGTTCGCGAGTATCTTCAACTTTGGTTTTTGATGCCGCATCAATCTCCAGCAAATCAACAAAGTTACCCTGACTAATTTCTACACAACTGGAACATTCACCACAGGGTGTGGCTGTGATGCCTTTTT
>JADGFG010000123.1 GCA_016743995.1 Kangiellaceae bacterium
TTGATAAATAATACATTTAAAAGAGAGAGTTAAACCATGTTCAGTATGCCAAGCCTTATACTAATTCTGGTCATTGTAATCCTGTTGTTCGGTACTAAACGCTTAAAAAGCCTGGGCAGTGATCTCGGTGGTGCATTAAAAGGCTTTAAAAAGGCCGTTAATGATGGCGAAGAAGAAAGCAAAAACTCAATCGAAAAAAAAGATAACAACACCGTCATTGAAGGTGAAGTTATTAAAGAAAAAGACAAAGACAGTGTAGATAAGCAATAAAACTGCTGAGAAGACAGATCTATGTTTGATATTGGCTTTTTAGAGTTACTTGTTATTAGCGTTATTGCTCTCATCGTACTCGGCCCTGAAAGACTTCCCAAAGCTGCTCGTACGGTAGGTTTGTGGGTTGGAAAAGCAAAGCAGAGCTTTAATTCAGTTAAAGTTGAAATTGATCGAGAGCTTAAAGCGCAGGAAATCCAGCAACAACTCAACGAGCAAAAAGAGAACCTGGAAAGTCAGCTAGGCCTGGAGTCTGTACAAAAAACACTATCTGAAACCCAGCAAAGTATCGACCAGATAGACGATAGCCTCGCAGCACTAAAGAATAATACTTCGGCGCAAGACGAAACAGCAATTCCCACGCCAGACAACAAAGTAACCGATAATAATTCGGCTTCTGATAAATCACTCGGGATAGATGCTCAACAAGACAATGACGACACCTCAATCACACAATAGCAACAGCACTTCAAGCAATGATGGTACATCGACCCAGGATATGCCGTTACTTTCTCATTTATTGGAGTTACGTAACCGCCTTCTTCACGCTGTAACTGCTATCATTATTGTTTTCTTAAGCCTGATTTACTGGGCAAATGATATTTACCTGATGCTTGCCGCTCCGTTGAGAGAGAGACTTCCTGAGGGCTCCGCAATGATTGCAACAGATATTGTTTCGCCTTTTTTAACGCCCTTTAAAATGACTGCTTTTCTGTCTGTTTTTGTCGCCATGCCCTATATACTTCATCAGGCATGGGCTTTCATTTCACCAGGGCTCTACCGACATGAAAAACGCTTTGCCTACCCGCTATTGTTTTCCAGCATATTTCTATTTTATTCAGGACTTGCCTTCGCTTATTTTGTCGTTTTTCCGTTAGCCTGGACATTTTTAACTGCTGCGGGCCCAGAAGGCATCATGGTATTACCCGATATCAGCAGTTATTTAAGTATCGTCTTAAAAATGTTTTTTGCATTTGGGGTTGCCTTTGAAATTCCTGTAGCAACAGTATTGATTATCTGGTCTGGACTAACAACAGCAGAAAGCCTGAAACAGAAAAGACCCTATGTAATCGTCGGTGTCTTCGTCATTGGCATGTTATTGACACCACCTGATGTTATCTCACAGGTTTTACTCGCGATCCCTATGTGGATATTATTTGAACTGGGAATTATTTTTGGCTCAATCAGCCCAGCCAGAAACTCATCAGAATAAAGTGATATATTAGTCGTCAATATCACTTATTCAGACAGTAATACAACGAACCAGAGAGGACTTATAGTGCGGATTCTGATAGCATTAATAATAATACAGGGATATTTCTTTTCCCCACTGATTAAAGCAGATAGCCATGACGGACTTCTCCGCTGTGCCCAGATAAATATACCGGATGAACGACTGAAATGTTTTGATCTTCTGGTTGAGCAACATAAAAAAAAGGTTACACATCACTCTCAATCTTCTTCAGAAGATAGTTTTGGTCTTCCTCGAAAAAAAGCATCAGATGTAACAACACTGACTTCTAACATTGTTGGACCGTTCAAAGGATGGGTAAAGGGTAAAATTATACAGCTTAAGAATGGACAACGCTGGAGAGTCACCAGTAGAACCCGAGGTTATATTAAGCTAGATTCGCCTGTAGCAACCATCAGTGAAGGTTTGTTTGGTTCTTTTAATATGAAAGTCACAGGCTTTAGCCCAAAAGCAAAAGTTAAGCGAATAAAATAACAATTCTGGTACAAATCTATGACCTGGGATGTAGTCGTTTTTTCCATTTTAAAATCATTATTTTTACCCCCGGGTATTAATATTGGTTTGTTTGTTACCTGCATAATATTGTTAAAGAAATTCAGGCAAATCGCTTATTTATTGCTCGCGGTCTCAATTATTTCGTTGCTTGTTTTAAGTACCCCAAAAATCGCTAATCATCTGACTCAGTTTATTGAACCACCTGCGGCAATTGATGCTTCCCAGATAAAAATATTACGTAATACCGTCGAGCCCCAGCGAGCGATAGTTGTTCTATCAGGAGGCCGTGTGTCAATATCTCCAGAATATGGTGAAATTGATACCGTTAACGCTCACACCTTACAGCGTCTTCAATACGCAAGCTGGCTACAAAAAAAGACCCAACTACCTGTATTACTGTCTGGAGGAAGTGTTCTTGGTGAAGCAACCTCTGAAGCGGTTCTGATGAATCAGGTAATGATGGCCAGTTTTAGCGCAATACCAAAATGGATTGAGTCAGAAAGTAAAAATACACTGGAAAATGCTGAGTTCTCAGCCAAAATACTGCAACAACATAATATTAGTGAAATAGTCCTGGTCACCCATGCCTGGCATATGCGAAGAGCAGAAACCGCTTTTGAAGAGCAGGGTCTTACTGTAATTGCCGCAGCAACAGGCTTTCAATCGCGTAACAAAAGAAAAGAGAACTGGTTGCTCTATCTACCTGATGCTGCAGCGCTACACAAAAGTAGCCGCGCGCTCAACGAAATACTGGGTGAATTGTATTATTCACTGTAAAAAACGAGCCTGTTTATTAAAAATAGTTAACAACAATTTGTTGATTGAGAGCAACCCGGTTAAAATTAGCTTACATTAACTTCTCTTATACTCAAAAAATGACTATGTCTGATAACAAAACTAAATTTATGAACCTTGCCATTAGCCGTGAGGCCTTGAAATTTGGTCAATTTACCCTGAAATCAGGTCGTTTGAGCCCTTATTTTTTTAACGCTGGCTACTTTAACCAGGGAGAGGATCTCAGTATTCTGGGGAATTGTTATGCTGAAACCCTGATCAGCCGACAGGCAGAGTTTGACATGCTATTCGGCCCAGCCTATAAAGGAATCCCCCTGGGAACCGCTACAGCTGTAGCCTTAGCCAGCAATCATAATAAAAACGTGCCTTTTTGCTTTAACCGTAAAGAAGAGAAAAAGCACGGTGAAGGTGGCAACCTGGTTGGAGCTCCCCTTGCAGGAAAGGTCATGATCGTTGATGACGTCATAACTGCTGGTACTGCAATAAGAGAGTCTATTAAGATTATTCAGGCTTCAGGCGCAACTCCTGCGGGAGTACTGGTAGCCCTGGATCGCCAGGAACAGGGAAAAACCGAACTATCAGCTATTCAGGAAGTCGAAAAAGAATACAACTTACCGGTTTATGCTATTATCACCTTGACTGATTTACAGGATTACGTAGAAAAACACGAAGAACTGTCACAATATGCTCAGGCAATATCACAATATCGTGACAATTATGGTATACATAGCTAATAACCTGAATATCCATAAACTTAATAACCTGGTACCTATTGTTATTTATGAGATTAACTAAAATTGCATCAATCCTTTTAATTACACTTCTGGCAGGTGGGGTTGCTGCAAAACAGTATTATCGATTCAAAAATCAACATGGACGAACAATCATTAAAGACCAGGTCACCAATGAAATGATAGTGGCAGGTTACGAAATTATAAATGACACTGGTAAAGTTGTTGAAAGAGTCGCTCCGGGTAAAACGCTAGCGGAGTTAGAACAGGACAGATTAAAACAACTTGAAAACAAAAAGTCAGATGACGCTCTTAAATTAAAAATTCGTGATGATGCTGATCTACTACGTCAATTTAGTTCAGTCAGCGATATTATCAGGAACAGAGATGGGCAATTACTTGCGCTCGAACAGAGAATTCATATTCAATTTAGCAAGTCCAACTTATTAAAACTACAACTGGAAGATCAACAACGCCAGGCCGCTACTCACGAAAGATTAGGACAAAGAATTCCTCGGTTACTACAAGAAGATATAGCGACTACGCTAAGCCAGATTGAAAATAATTCGCGGAATGCCAGGTCGCTTGAAAAAGAAAAAATCGTTGTCGCCAAGCGCTTTGAAAATGATATTGTTCGTTATAAAGAACTGGAATCATTTAGAAAAAATCATAAAAATGACGTACAAGAAAATGATGGCTCAGAACCCATTACCTACGACTGCCCAAATACTAATACCTGTAATAAAGCCTGGCAATTGGCGCAAATCTACGCAAAAGATAATGCTAGTGGCCGAATTGAAATTATTACCAATACGCTGATACTAACCAGCAAACCGGAAAAAGAGACCGATCTTGCGCTATCATTCTCTAAAATTCCAACAGCACAAAATAATAACCAGATAGTGCTAGAAGTCTCCTGTCATAATTCCGAAAAAGGGGCTGAAATCTGTAGTAGTGACGTAGTCAAAAAAATGAGAATGAATTATCTCACTTCACTGAAAAGCAGACTCGAACAACAATAACAGCCTTGTATCCCTCTATTTCTAAGGAATAGCTTATCAAGGATTAATACAGCGAATTACTCTATACAATTAGTCAATTTAATTAAGCTATCGATATCTGTAAGATTTTAAATCTATAGATATCGACTTCCTTTTAACAGTGAATCACACAGTCAGTCGATGCTCTCAATTAATGAAACTCTGATAATATCTTCAGGGTTACTAGCTATTATTGGTATTAAGTTCCTATTGATGTTCAGCTATCCCTTTAACAAGCAATTTCCACTGATTATCCCAATTATCAGTAGGATCCAGCTTAAAGCTGGAGCGTACAAACTGTTGTAAACGTCCTTCAATAACAGAGTTAATTAATTTAGCCATAGCCGCGGAGTCAACGCTTGACGTTCCATTTGCCATGGCCTCATTACGTAATATCTGTTTTAACTGAAGCTCTAGTTTATCAAATAGTTGAGACACTCTGTCTTTAAGTCGTAACACCTCGCCTAACAAGACCTCTCCTGTCATTAGTCGACTGATACCTGAGTTTTTATGAAAGAAACGTAACATAAAATGAGTAATCATATAGCATTTATCAATTGCACTTTCCTGTCCATTAGCGATAGCGTTAATTCGAGTAAAAATACTCTCCTCGCAAAAATCCAGCAACGACTCATACATTCTGGCTTTACTTGGGAAATGTCGATACAAAGCTGCTTCTGAAACACCTACCTGTTTTGCCAGCCGAGCAGTCGTTATTCGATCACCCAGATCAACTTCCAGCATATGCGCAAGACTTTGTAAGATATCCTGTTTTCTATTTGTTTTTTTTTCGCTCACGTTTATCTCCTAAAAATCCAGATTTAAACTGCTATCAACCATTAGCATTTGTTGTTTAAATATTTTCTTTATTTTTTCAATAACAGACTGGTTATCTCCTTCAAACCGAAGAACCAGACTTGGTGTTGTATTTGATGCCCTGACTAATCCCCAACCATCAGCGTATTCAACACGAACACCATCAATATTGATCATTTTTCCTTCTCCAAAAGCTCCCTGACGAGATAAACGGTTAATGAAATCAAACTTACGCTCATCCCCAATAGCAATATTAATTTCTGGAGTCACCTCACTATTGGGTAAAGCACTGAATATTTCCAGAGACTTACGAGTGTCAGCTGACAATATTTCCAACAACCTTGCTGCAGTGTACAGGGCGTCATCAAACCCATACCAACGTTCTTTAAAAAAGATATGACCGCTACATTCTCCAGCCAATAAGGCGCCTGTTTCACGCATTTTATTTTTTACCAGAGAGTGACCTGTCTTCCACATAACAGGATGCCCACCATGAGATGAAATAACTTTAGCCAGATGTTTACTACATTTGACATCATAGATAATATCAGCCCCCGGGTTTCGCGAGAGTACATCTATTGCATAGAGCATCATCTGACGATCTGGCCATATAATGTTACCTGCAGAATCAATGACGCCTAACCTGTCTCCATCACCGTCAAATGCCAGACCAATATCTGCTTTTTCAGTTTTAACCAGCTCTATCAGTTCAGCCAGATTTTCTGGTTTGCCAGGATCTGGATGATGATTAGGAAAATTTCCATCAACTTTACAGTAAAGCCCGATCACTTCGCATCCAAGAGCCTGCATTAGTTGAGGTGCTATTTTACCGGCAACGCCGTTACCACAATCAACAGCCACTTTTAGTGGTTGCGCAAGGGCAACATCGCTCGTCACCTGACCAATATAATCCTGCGAAATTGAGTTGGATTCCTCGCTACCTTGCCCTTTAACAAAATTACCGGTTTCAATTCGTTTACGTAACCCCTGAATATCATCACCACTCAAAGTATTACCATCCAGAACGATCTTTAATCCATTATAGTTTTTAGGGTTGTGGCTACCGGTTAACATGACACCACTACTCGCATCCAGATAATTTGTCGCAAAATATAACAAAGGAGTCGGTACTTCTCCAACATCAATAACATCTCTTCCGCTTTCGATCAAACCATCCTTCAGGGCCTGTAGCAACGATGGTCCCGAAATACGACCATCCCTTGCCACAACAATTCTCTGCTCTCCTCGCTCAAAAGCTTCACTACCAATAGCTCGTCCAATATCGCGAACCACATCTTCATTGAGAGTTTCTCCTACCACTCCTCTTATATCATACTCACGAAATATTGAAGCAGATACAGACGGTAGGCTTTCTCCTGGTGTTTTAGCAACCTGCAAACCCTCAGAAGATTCAGTTGATTCAGTTGATTCAGCGTCAAGAGATAATGCGCCAATAAGCGAAGAGGGCTCATTCGACACCAATTCCATCTTTGGTTTCGTAACTTTCTTTGATGAAGGCTCTATTGTCTGAGCGCTTTCGAAACCTTCACGAACCAGAGTCCGAGACATATCTTCAAAGACCTGAATTTCAAACTCAGAAATGACCAATGAGCGATTTTCATTTTTGCTATCCAACAGCCATTTTACAAAATGCGTTGCGTCACCACGGACAATTGCCTGAAGTTTATTTAATCCAATAAAGCCTCCAACACCAACAAGTGTTAACACTAGTATCAAGCCACCAAAAAACAATAACAGCTCATTCTCCGAATTAAATTTTTCGGGCTTTGCTGGCCAAAAAGCAATTCTCCACTGGGTGTCAGCAACAGTCGCCACGCCAAGATGTTCTCCAGCTTTAAACTTTGCGTCTCCAATAGAAATAATAGTACGATTCTGATTAGCAAAATTCTGCCAAAATTCATAGTAACCGGGAACCAGGCGATTGTTAGGTAACGCTTGTTTAAATATATTAAAGTCTACACCGATCAATACAACTTTATTGGTTCCTACAACCTTAAAAATAACAGCTATATGCTGCTCTTTCGAACCCGCCTTTATTGCTTCAGGCATAACGGTTCTTGCTGTTTTTAACTGTCGAATTAGCTGTAAAGTAACATTCGTAATAACAGGCACTGAAGTGGCATCTACATCATGGGTTTTACTATCCAGAATTCTAACACCCACAATATTCTGCAACCTGCCCTGTAAATTTGATTCCAATTGCTTAATCTCATCAGTGTCAGCAATTCTCATACGTTGTTTTACCGCAGGATCATTTAGAATAGATTGCGCAGATAAACTGATACTTTCAAGACGACTTAGTACAAGTTCCATATAAGAAGTCATCGTTACATTGACAAACGTTCGATTTCTTTCTTTGGCTGGATCAACAACAACCAGATAGTACTGAATAATGGCGACAAAAATTATTGTCAATACACAAAGAATTAAATAGGGCAAAGAATAAGAAAGTAGCGTTTTTGTGGACTGCTTAACCTTACTTTTCTGTTTTTGTTTTTCTTTATTTTTATTAATTTTCACAGTTAACTCTCCAAGCGTACTGTATTGTTAATTTTAAACTGTTTTCTCTTTAATGCTGAACAGATTACCTTAAACAAACTATTAATCAGTTTTCATTCTCAGTTCAATTTCCTGAATAACCTGTTGGGCCAGAACAATCTTACTCGCAACAGAAAGTTGTTTTTCCACACCACAACAATCGATTAAAAAAAGTTGGTTATTCTCACTATTAAAGCCCATATTCTGACAGGAAATATCATTGGCACAAATGAGATCCAGCTTTTTATTCTCTAATTTTTTTCTGGCAAATTCTTTGATATTCTGACTTTCCGCCGCAAAACCTACAACGTAAGGCCGACCTTCCTGCGAGGCAACCCAGGTCAAAATATCTGAATTTTTTTTAAGCTGGATATTCATCAACTCCTGATTCTTCTTTATCTTCTGAGAAGCAACTTCTACGGGCGTATAATCTGCTACCGCAGCACAACCAATAAATATATCTGCATTTTTTATTTTTTGCTTAACAACCTCAAGCATCTCCGCGGCGCTAGTTACTCGGGTCATATTAACACCTGCAGGCTCACACAAAGCGACAGGCCCGGAAACCAGTTCAACTTCAGCTCCCTCTAACCGGGCGGCCCGAGCCAGAGCAAACCCCATTTTCCCAGAGCTGTGATTAGAAATATACCTGACTGGATCGATTGCTTCAACTGTAGGGCCTGCGGTAATAACAACTTTTTTATTGGCTAAAATATTTCGCTTATTCACCAACATCAAGAGTTGGTTGGCAATATCAACTGGCTCCATCATTCTCCCAGCCCCCAGATCGCCACACGCCTGCTCCCCTTCCTCCGGCCCCAGGATTATTACCTCAGAAGACTCAAGTACGCGGATATTGTTTTGAGTAACCGTATTAGCCCACATTTGCTGATTCATTGCAGGAGCAACTAACAGAGATGCTCTGGAAGCCAATATCAATGTCGTTAACAAGTTGTCTGCTTTTCCATGAACCAGCTTTGATATCGTATTTGCGGTAGCTGGTGCGACCAGAATATAATCAGCCCACCGAGCTAGCTCAATATGCCCCATGGATGCTTCCATTTCAGCATCAAATAAATCCTGATGTACAGGGTAACCAGACACCGCCTGCAACGTAACAGGAGTAATGAATTTTGCAGCAGAAACAGTCATTACAACTCGCACCTCAAAACCGCGTTCTTTCAGGCGACGCACCAGGTCAGCGCATTTATAAGCAGCAATACCACCAGTGATACCAAGCACCAGTTTTTTCTGCAAATGATTTGTTTTTTCAGACTCGATTTTCTCAGACAAGCTCAATAGCCTTTGAGGTTAATTTTACGCTAATAATGATACATTCAGCGCTATTTCAGTTATTTATAGCCAAACTCCCTGAAAATGCAGGATATCAGCAAGACAATATGCCATCAGATTCCAGACATAGAAGTGTAGGACTCGTTATTCTATTTCAAGCTTCTACAACGACGAAAATGATGGTTTATCGTCTTGCCCTACGGGTGCTCAGCGGTTAGATTACTGATACTTCTTGTACTTGTAGCAGAACTAAATACTCACTAACCTGAATAATAGCAAACCTTTTCCGCCATTTCTCAATCTTTTTTCCGAAGATGCTTACATATTTTTGTATTTCTATCTATCAGAATAAAGTTTACATATATTAAATCAATAACTGATATCAATAAAAGGAATTTTGGAATGTCCTCACTCACCAGCTGGTTATCTCACGAAAAACCTCGTGAAAAGCTCCTGACAAACGGTCCCGCCTCTTTAAGCGACTCTGAATTACTGGCAATATTTCTCAGAACAGGCATCAAAGGTAAAAATGTTGTCGAATTGTCTAGAGAAACTCTCAAACATTTTGGCGGACTAAAACAACTGTTTTTAGCTGACCTTCACTCATTCTGTGAGTTTAAAGGACTTGGAGAAGCAAAATATGTCCAGCTACAGGCCTGCCTGGAAATGAGTCACCGTCACCTTGCGGAAGAACTGGCCAGCAAAAATGTCATTGAAAACCCATCCCAGATAAAAACTTACGTGCAAAACAGGCTAATGCAAAAAAACAATGAAGTATTCGCAGCCGTATTCCTTGATAACCAGCACCGTATATTAGCTTACGAAGAGCTTTTCACAGGCACTATAAATGCTTCTTCTGTTCATCCCAGAGTGGTTGTTCAACGTGCCCTCAAGCACAACGCAGCAGCCATGATTGTTGCCCATAACCACCCTTCTGGTATTTGCAACCCCAGCCAGTCAGATCTCGACATAACTCAGCTACTGAAACAAGCACTAAACCTGATGGATATTCGTCTTCTGGATCACCTGATAGTCGCGTCACACAAAGTAATATCACTGGCGGAGCAAAATCAGATTTAAATTTGAGCTAACCCGGTTTATAATGCAGCCCGATACGTTTATCAGCTAATATTTTGGTGTTTCACAAAAAGCTGATTTTCAATTCAATGAATTTTATACGTTAACTGTTGTATTAATCGCCGGTTTTTGGTATAAAGTGCGACCTTTCAGCGACAGGAAGGAAATGAGTTCGTTTTGATGCAAATCTCTATCGAATTTAAATCAATGTCGCTTTGTAATAAAGAATAGATTAAGAGGCTGGTAATCATGGCACGAGTATGTCAGGTTACAGGAAAAAAACCTGTAGCAGGAAATAATGTTTCACACGCAAAAAACCGTACTAAGCGCCGTTTTTTGCCAAACCTTCACTGGCACCGTTTCTGGAGCGAAAGTGAAAATAAATTTATCAGACTTCGAGTTTCTGCTAAAGGAATGAGAATCATTGATAAAATAGGGCTCGATGCAGCTCTGATAAAGGTCCGTGCAAACGGACATAAAGTATAAGGAATAAGCCAATGCGAGATAAAATCAAGTTAGTTTCATCTGCTGGTACAGGTCATTTTTATACTACGGATAAAAACAAGAAAAATACTCCCAGCAAACTGGAGTTTAAAAAATACGATCCTGTTGTACGTAAACATGTCATGTACAAAGAAGCAAAAATCAAATAAGTTTCATTTTTTGATGTTCGTGCATGTATAAGCCTTAGAAACCCGGTATATTCCGGGTTTTTCTGTTTATAACAGTCATTGACAACTACTTTTGACAATGCTCACAATAAACTGTTGTACGTTGAGTGATCACTTTTTGCTTCAGCTGATTATCACATTGAATACATGGCTGACCGCCCCGCCCATACACTTTAAGAGATTGTTGAAAATACCCCGGTTTACCATCAGCCGTAGTGAAATCTTTAAGACTGCTCCCTCCGGCCAGAATAGCCTGATTCAAGACTTGTTTTATCTCGTCTACCAGCAGGATAATCTTAGCCCTGGATACTCGATTTGACACTTTCTGAGGCCTGATACCCGCACTAAAGAGCGCTTCCTGAGCATAAATATTGCCAACACCCACGACAACATGACTATTCATAATCAATGCTTTTATTGAGGTCGCTCGTTTTTTCGTTATCGCATACAGATAATCAGCATTAAATGCATCACTCAGAGGTTCTGGCCCTAACCGGACTAAAAGAGGATGCGCCAGTCCTTCGGTATTATAAATAACACTGCCAAATCGACGAGGGTCATTAAAACGAATAACTTTTCCATTAAATAACACAATATCCAGGTGATCGTGTTTGCCCACAGCAAATGATTCTGGTACTACTCTCAAACTTCCTGACATGCCCAGGTGAATCATCACACAAGCATTTTTTAGTTGTAGCATCAGATATTTACCACGACGCTCAACAGCCAGAATAACCCTGGCTCGCGTTTTTTTTGAAATATCACTGTCAACAGGCCAACGCAATTTTGGCTGACGCACAATAATTTTTTTTATTTTGCTATTAAGACAATGAGGCTCAATTCCGCGGCAACTGGTTTCAACTTCAGGTAATTCAGGCAATTTAATTCAACTCTGGATAATAAGCATTTATATTTTGATTTTTTAATAATAGCTGTTGTCTGCTAGCAACAAAAGTCACGACCAAATCGGAGTCTTGTTGCGTCAATTTGCATATTACAGGCTGCGTTAGATTAGAGAAATACAATAACACCGTAATACCTGATGAATATCTGACTTCCTGAGCCTCACTTTTCATTGCTAATAACTGAATCCAGTTCGCGACAATCATATCAAACGTCTGTTGGTTAAGTTGATCAGATGAGCTCCGCCAATGTTTTATTTTACTCTCTTCCATTTTATTTCTTTCAGCTTCATTCCCGTCATTTTCACTCCAGAGCATCACATGACCAAAATCAATTTTTATTAACCGAACATCACTGCTCGAATGCTTAGTTTGCGGTATAATTCTGTTGCTCTTTATATCTGTCTGACTTAACCTCTGGTTTAACAATACCATTAACAAAAACAAAGCACTCACTACGAAAATAATGATATTTAACCAGTGCTTTTTTGTTAATTGAGTTTTGTTAACTGACATGAGAAAACCTTTTTCTTCTGGCAGCTATCCAGACCAGAAAAACAGTCACCGGAATAAACAATGGAAATACCCAGTTTATGGTAAAAACGCCAGCACGAGATGACTCAAAACTATGATCTTTATCCTTAAGATCATTAATTGAAACGAGCTCACTACTGGTTAACCAGCTAATCAGATTAAGCGAAAACTGCTTATTTGAATAATTATTAATTGCAGTATCTGATGCAAAATGACTATCACCAATAACGAAAATTCGTTGATTATTATTTGAATTAAAATAAGACATCGCTAAAGTAAATGCCTGTTTAAGTTCACCAGCGTCCGCATCAAAAGAAAGCTCACTTTCCCTGATATTAAATTCGCTCCATACTCCATGATGCGTTGTTAACACCTTTTCAATTTTAACCGGACCACTCTTGTCAGGCCTAACTAGTTTTAAACCTGCGCTCCAGGGGAAAGCCAGCATACTATCAAGCTGCTCAGTTACAGGGTGTTCTCCTTTATCATGCACAATAACTACCGCAGGATGGGGGGTACCACTTTCATATCCCCTCCAATCAACCAGGGTACCCGAATACTTTGTTATTCCAGTATATTCTTCCACGGCTGCCGGTACAAAGCTATCAGGATCCATCATCAATAATAAATTTTTTCCCTGTTTTAAGTAATTCAGGACCAATCTGGTTTCGGCAGGTAACCATTGTTTTTTACCAGACGCTATCACTAGTAGCTTGGTATTGTCAGATATAACAGGCACCTGGGTCAAATTTTGTACCGCAACACTCCAGCCATTATTTTTTAATGCTTTATAAAAAAGACTCAAACTGGAAGTCGTTTTAGAAAAAGGACTCGCTTCACCATGCCCTTCAATAAAAGTAATCCACTGCTGCTTTCTATTTAACATTTCTTTTAAAGCCAGTTCAAAAGTATATTTAACGCCTTGCTTAAAAGGGTAAGCCACTGATTGAAGCAGATTACCAGCTTCAAATTGCAAAAACTCACCGGTATGTTTAAACTCGGGCCCTAGAGACTGGCGAGATTGAAAACTTAATTCCGTATCGGGATAAATCTCTCTGATTAGAGAAAAACCATATAAAATCTGATCGCGATGAGTTTCATTATAAATAACCGCCTTTATCTTCAGTGGTTGGCCAAGCTTTATCAACTGTTCTGCAATTTGCTGCGATAAACTATTACGTTTATTTTCAGTTAAATCGATTTGACCGGGGAACAAACCGGCAGTCAATAATGCAATTAAACCAAAAAAGAACAAAACTTTTATTTTCCAAAATCGATTCCCTGATTTTCTGACAACAGCCCAATAACAAGTAGTAAAACTAACAATAAACCAGCCGGTCAAACTGACCAGATCACTTAGCAGAATAAGCCCCTCTCTTAAATTTAAAAAAGGATTAAAAAGACCGCTCCACGGTACGCTGGGAAAAATCACTCGCAACCCATTGTCCACTATTAAAATGAAACCAAAACATAAAATCATCTGCACGATGGCAAGCAATACACTACTCGCCAACATAGAAACAGACAAGCAGATAAAACTACAAACACAACTAATCACAAACAAGCCCGTCAGCATCGTCAATAACCGATGATAATCAATAGAGGAATGCATCATAGTCAATAATAAAATCAGGCAAAATATCAACAGAGGCCAGAGCCCGGCTAGCAGTACAGGTTTAACCATCGCCATCAGACGCTGCCCGGGTTTAATACTGGCAAGGGCCAAAATACTGCCCTGCCCGGCCGCATTAAAACTAACAGGTAGATTGACTGAAGCCAGAAGAAGCATTAATAACTGACAAATTAAGGTAAGTCCGGCCACTGGCAATATCATTTCACTAAACACGGACAAACCACTGAAGTTCTGTGACTGAATATGAATGAATTGCTGGTAATTAATTTTGAAGAAAAGACCAATAACGAATGCAGTAGTCAGCATCCCCAGCAAAAAACTGGTTCGCCGCCAGACCAGCGCGGAGAATAATCGCGTGAGAGACTTCATATCAGAGTACCTCATTAACCAGTAAGCCAAACAAAGGTAACAATGTCTGTCTGCTCTGTCCCAACTCAATAAATTCAATGTCTTCTTTTGCCAGCTTTTGACATAGCTGCGTGTAGCGCTCAACAGAGTAACCGGTTAATTTGTAAAGATTGTTCCCCTGCT
>JADGFG010000311.1 GCA_016743995.1 Kangiellaceae bacterium
TAGGTTAGGATCATGAACAGGAATGAATGATATTTCAGCATCATTTCATATTGGAAATACTGGTCACCTTCAGGCTCATTTCATATTGGACAAGTCTAGAATTGGTTTATTTGATGATAAAATGATATGTTAGGGGACGATTCTTCAGCAGACAGTCAGCCCATGGAAAACTCACTTGCAGTCTGAATTTGAAGAGCTAAAAAACTAAAAACCCTAACAAGCAATGTTAGGCTGACTGTCTATCGGTGAGTTATCTAAGGAAAGCAATGACTGTCCCGGCTTTTTGCCGTCATCTAAGCTAGTCTACCTATTCATAATCAATGGTTAAGCTTGTTATTAGCGCGAGACGTAGTTCTCATTTCGGTATGTTTCAATATCATACTATAGTGCTATCACAATCTCTTATAGCTTAATAAGGAATATACGATGCCAACAAGAACAGTTGTTGATGGTCAGATAGTTGAGGAGCTATCCAGGACTGAATTTGAAAGAGGTCTTTACCGTCTGGCAGGTGAAAATAGCGCTAAATATAATATACTGCTCAGGGAGTTTAAAAACGTTTTATTAGATGAGGTTATAAAAACTACAACTGCAAAAAAAAGTGGAATGAGCAAAGAGCAGCGCATTTTTAAACGCATAAAGGATCGAGAAGGAAGGTTACATCGGAAACGGCTAAATGAGAGTATGATGGCTCGCCATAGAAAAAAGCCAGCAAAGACCGATGCTCATCATATAGTTTCATGGAGCCACCCTGAAGCTGTTGGTGCACGAGCTATTTTGGCTCAGTTTGGAATTGATATTGATTCAGCCGATAATGGTGTTTATTTGCCAACCAGCAGTAAATATGTACCTCACCCAAAGATACCTAATGCTTATTCGCATAAGAAAATTCATACTCAAAAATACTACTTGAACTTGACCGCGTTATTAACTCAAACTTTGAGGCTGCCAAATGTAGCGAAAGAGGATATCATGAGCATCCTGAAAGAAGTAGGTGAGGACTTGGTGAATGGCACCTTCCCTATTAATAGCTTACTTACAGGGGGGAGATAGAATGAGTATATATGTGGTTTTGCCCGAAACAGATAAAAAATCGGCATCTTTAATTTTTGGTCGCGAGCTGAACGCTGGTGAGAGCTATTTCTTTAATGGTCAACCTCAACAAGGTTGGCGTCCTTTGACATTGGAATGGAACTTGGAAAGAAGTGCCCCCTCAGAGGAGTTACAGAAAAGTGATTTTTCTCTGATTATTGGCGCGGGTGTGAATATTGTGCTGAATGACAAGGCTAAAGTAGCCCTTGATCCAGTTTTGGGAGATGATGTGGAATATCTTTCGGTTAATATTAAAGGCGAGAAGGGAAACTACTATTTACTAAATGTTTTGCATGTCGTTGATAATGCGCTGGCACTTGATAAATCTGAATTTCGTCTAAGACCAAATGGTGAAATCGGTGTTATTAGAAAGGCTGTATTTGATAGTCGTTATATTCCTGATAACCGCATGTTTATTTATCCGCAAATGGCAAGCTATGCCATGTTTAAAGGCGAGCGTTTTAAAGATATTTGTATCGAACATGGTTTGACTGGATTGGAGTTTGAGGAGGCCTTAATAGCTTCATCCTAATTATCTGATATCAAGGGCAGGGTGCCCTTGAGTTAAGGCTCTTCGGGACAACCATAAAAATCTAATTTACTCTTAAAAGCCGGTCGAATAAAATCATTCACAAATTTCAATTTATTTTTTTTATACCCGATAAATCCACCAAACAGAATCAATTTTTCATTGCTGGCAGGCAGAAAATTAAAGTCACTCAACACGTTACCATTAACTCATTTTCTTCTACTTATTAACTTAAAAAAGCAGGGACAGGTGAGTACAAAATAAAAAGAATATTTTCCACAAAATTGCTTTTACCATAAAGTGAATTATGCTATGGTTATTTTGCTCAAGAAGCGTTAGAAAGGTTTGTACCTGTCGGGTGTTTGCAAAATGTAGTCTCGACAGGCTTAGGTAAAAACCGCCAACCTTTCGATCGGCGGCCACTTGAAGGAGAGCTAGACACTCTCAATCAAACTGGCCATTAATTCATCTCGACTTACGAGAGATAAATATAATGACTTACGTACATGATACCGTGTCGTTGCTATCTGCGCGACCACGTTTTTTCAAACACCTGCAAAGGTGCCAGCAAAATCACTTTTCTTTTATTATCACAAAGCTCCATATTTTACGCCTAACATTCTGTTTTTTAAGAAAAAAATACGCAGGCTAACCCCTAAAAAAGGCTTTTAAACTGAATTTTTCAGAGCTTGTTTGTGCCTGAGTAATTTCAATTTAAACCCATTTTTAACCGTTTTTCGACTGCTTTAATCCTTAAAAGGGCGTGTTTTTAAATAACACCACCATTTTACGGCGTACCCGGCCGCCTGTTTTTTGAGCAGCCAGCTGGTTTTATCACTAATTAATAAACGCCAGATTAAATCGGTCACAACCGAGTTTGGAAGAGCGAGGTCGCAAAGAGCGGTCGGATTTGGCAAGCCCCAGACCCAACTAACGCCTGAGCAAAAAAAAGCGAAAGCTTTCTGGTCAGTTGAAAAAATAGAATGACTCTTCTTGCAGGTTGTTCTGTTTTGTAACGCTTCATGCTGTCGGCCAGTTTTTTAACTTTAAATAAATCAAAGCTAAAAACTTTAATAAAATAATACGGTAAAAAGGATAAAAGAGATGACAGAGAAAAATATCACTGAGGAAAAAATAACAGAGGAAAAAATAAGAATTCCCAAAACTGCATACAACCAACACTTAGTTGGCAGGCTGAAAAACTACGATGAAAAAGAAGCTTTTTTAAAAGCCAAAGAAAATGCCAAAAACCGGGCCAGA
>JADGFG010000312.1 GCA_016743995.1 Kangiellaceae bacterium
CATGCAGTTTCATGTTCAATTGACGCATTAAAGGCAGAATTTTAGTCATATCTTCAGAAGGCGCAGCAAATAAAAAGGTATGGCCACTCATGTCTCTCCCCTGAAGCCGTCTGATTGCCTGAAGAAAAATTTTTGCACCATCACCATGTACTACCCATTTTATTTTTTTTCCGCTTTGCTGTGCCTTTATCATAGCCTGACTAAGTAGATTGGCGGTAAATTTTTTTCCCTGCACTTTATTAGCTGTTTTTTTACTGCGCTTCCACTCACCATACAAAATCGGTGGATTATAAAAAAGACTATAGCCTTCTGTTCGAAGGTCACCTGACCAACTATGAGTAGAATAAGCCCTATTTATCATTGTTGACATTATTTCAATAGCAGCCATCTCCAGGTCTTTAGTCAGCCCGTTAATCACCGCAAAACTAGAGTCTACATTTTCTTTAACCTTTTTTGAGTTAACCGTCCATTCTTCGTCTTTATACTTTACATCATAAAATCCCGGCTGTTGTCCGGTTATGCTCGACCGCTTCATACTGCTAACATAAACGACAGGCCTTTGATCGTTGCCGCTAGTCGTTGATATTATTTTGTAGCCAATCTGAATGTCATAAAGTGTTGAGAAGTTTTCAAATGCCAGTTTCGGGTTAGTATTAGAATGCGTGTCACCAGCTGTTGCGCAGAGTCGCTCCATTCGGTTCAAAATGGTGTTATCTTCGTCTTCGGATACAAGGCTCAAAAAATTTTCCGTTAACCCTGCATTAATAAAGACATAGCGACCAGCGTGACTATTCGTTTTTTTATAACGCAAAACAAAGCAGCCTTTATCAGTGCAAGAGAGTTCATAAAATCCGGCGAGTCTGGCTTTTTGTTTAGCCACATCATAATTATTCAAGTATTGCTCCTTATTTTTACTTGCTTAAACTAACTACAAAAGTAGTTTATTCAGCGATTATTTTCTGCGAATAACGACTCTGCTTATAATTTTTTTGTTGTTGAAGCAAACCAATGATATTAACAGCACCATTAAGAAATGGCATTTATACTATTCCTTTATTTTTTAAAAAATCCTGCAGCCTGTTTGAAGGCGTTACGACTACTGTTGCTAATAGATCATAAATAAATGTTTGCATTTTCTGTTGTAAACTCGCAGAAGGTGATGTAGATAACGAAACTCCCGCATCTATCGATTCCAGACAATAATCAAAACAGAGCGCATCTTTTTCTGCAATGGCGGTATAAAAGCTAACAACACCAGGCTCGATAATTTTTACCCAGTTTCGACCATTGATTAACTCTATACTTGCTCGCCCAGGCTCTTCACTTTGAAAAATTTGAGGCAACATGCTTTCCTCAACGGGCTCATCAATGCTTTCTTCTGTTAATGAATGAATAATCTCTTCACCTTCTTCATTTATAAATCCAATCGATAACAGCCCCTCATCATCAATGGACAGATCATATTTTTCCGCATTTCCCCTGCGTTTCTGATGACAGTTTTCCACCCAGATTTTCAGCCTTTTAACATCATTTAAATCACAGGGCAATTCTCCTTCCTGCTCATAAACACACATCACTTCTACTCCCATACTTAACACAACGCGATCGGAAGATGTTGGAATACCGGGATTAAATTCCCAGGCTGTTCTGGTAATTTGACAAGATCCATAACCATTATCGATTATTCCTTGATAACGATTTTTATTAATCGTATCAACGAAGGGACGATTATCCTGCCAGAACATTTCTGTCACAATGCCATCATTAGGAAAAAACGTTTGCTCAGGATTTCTGTAACGTAAAATACAACGAAACAAATCAATCTCGTACCAGGGAGACTCCGCTAGCTCATTTGAATGGGAAGAACCAGCAGAGAGTAGATCTTTAAAAAAAGTTTTCAGTGGATATTTCAAAGCCCGTTAACTCCAAGCCTGGCAGCAGCCTGCTGTTGTGCCAGCGCTTCTGGGGATAATTCGACCTTTACCTTGTCCATAAAAGCTTTGACCAGGTTTTCTGAAGCTTCCGGGAAATTATGTTCCGGGCTGTAGAATTCGCAGTCGACAGAGTGTAGCGCAAATTCAAAAGATAACAAATGCTCATTACCAATAGGGATCCAGTACTGTGTATCAATACTATCCCCAGGCATCAACGCAGAAAAGTAGCTCGCATTAATTGAAGCCAAATCAGAAAATTGACCAGATTCTGTCGGATATTGCCAGAGTTTACCTTCACGGCTTTGTCCTTTGGACTGTTTTTCGAGGTACTCAATTGTTTCTTTATTTGTCTTCCCCCAGTTATTTTTTGCTTCATTTAAAAGCCATTTTTTCAGCTGTTCAGAATCAAAAAAATTCACATTGCTATATGGAACATACCCGAAATCACGCCCTTTTTTACCAGTAAGCTCCCACCCATTTCCATGAACTTTTAAGCCCATATTATTGCTACCCGTCCAAGGTTCCAGCTCGTCAACGTTTGTTATATCAAATTTAAATTGCTGAATATGTCCCGGCATCATTGCAGTTTGAGGAGGGGCAGGAAAAGTGAGCTTTGTACCAGATAAATCGACGGTGTATTCTTTCGCAGAACTGAGATTCGGCCCTTTCAACTGAAGGTCGTCACCGGTAAAACGCTTAAGGAAATTCATGGTTATCATCCCACGCTCTTAACTGTGGCAAAAAATAAATTAACTCTAATCACTTTGCCAGCCTGGCAGCAGCCTGCTGTTGTGCCAGCGCTTCAGGAGACAATTCAACCTTTACCTTGTCCATAAAGGCTTTGACCAGATTTTCTGAGGCTTCCGGGAAATTATGTTCCGGGCTGTAGAATTCGCAGTCGACAGATTCTAAAGAAAATATGAACT
>JADGFG010000313.1 GCA_016743995.1 Kangiellaceae bacterium
CTTTACAGCTTGTATTTTAAACGATTGATTAAATTTCGCTCTCATTTTCTCTACCTCTAACTAAAAATTAGAGGCGACAACTATCCTGACACAGGGGGCCAGCCACAATGAAAAACCTGTAACGCACCCAGCTGAAAATGATCCATACATTGCGAATAATTAGCACCAGGAAAACGATTTTTCAGTTCAGCAACTGCACGTTCTTTATCTTCATCAAAAAACACATGGCATACACCTTTCACTGTAGAGGCGATAATAAGCGGTCCAAAAGGTGTTTTAGAAAAACTATAATTAATGTTTAATCCTTTCCCACCGCTTTTAAACTCCCCTGGCGTCATTGCTTCAATATTAATAAATAAATCATGTAATCGGCTACTCCCAGAAAGACCAGCTTCATAAGCGGCATCAAACAAGGTGGACTGATTATTTTTAAGTAGTGATTTCGCATATTCAAGGCTGATAAACTGAATAAATTTCTTTGGCGTCACCCCGGCCCACTTCGAGAAAACCCGTTGAAAATGGAAAGGGCTGAGATTAACGACTGAAGCTATTTCTTCCAGGGAAGGCTGTGCTTTAAAATTATCATTGATAAAATGAATTGCTTTTTCAATGCGTTGATAATTTATCGAGTTTTGGTCCCATTGACTTAACATTATCAGCCTCCCACTTTCTTAAATCTTACAAATCGATACATCACCGTCACCCAGCATCACTTTGCAGGTTGTAAAACTTGAAGCATTCTGAAGCCAGACAACGTGCTGATCGGGCAACTTCTTCCGAATCTGCCTGCCGTTTGAAAGCATGTATATTATCAACCAATTCAGCTAAAAGCTTTATTAACTCTTTTTCTCGACGAGCACTAACAATAACACTGCTCCCTTTGTGCAAGCAGTTTTGCTGTAGCTCGCCCAATACCTGAACTGGCAACAGTTATAATAGCAACCTTATTAGTGAGAGAAGTCATTTCATGATCCTGTAGCAATGTGAGAAAGTCTACAAAATATAAACATTCATTAACCTCGATTCGACCCGATTCTTGCTATAAATCACCCACACTAAAATTATCTCTAAATACTATGAACTACCATTTGTTTGTGCTAATATTCTGGCTGTTTTGTGTGCACAAGCACCATTACTCTCTAATAATAAAATTTTACAAACAATACAAATGATTTAAAGGGCTAAATTGGAATAATAATTAAGGGAGCGGGATAGCTAATTTCATAAATTTGCTGGATTTCACATAGTTCTGGATTTTATATGGCCCTGGAGTCACTCACTTCGGTACTTTTTCAGAATATTTCTCTCAGTACTTAACCATTCAATTACAACCTTTTGTCAAAGCTTTAAGCTATTTTAGTTAGCTATTTTACAAAGGATTTACGATGAAATTTAATATTTTTTCGAGCATTTTAATTGGCTCAATAATAACCATGATTACCGCCTGTGGAGACTCTTCAAATAGTGCGCCCCCCGCTCAGACTCCTGCAGCAGAAGTAAAAAATATACCGCCAACAATTGCAAGCCAGACTATTGAGCCAACTTTTGAGCGAGAAAATATCACTATCTCTGCAGTCGTCAATGACTCAGATGGAACCATCAGTAGTTATGAATGGCTACAGACATCCGGGACGCCTGTTTTAAAACTCATTAGCGATAATGACAAGTTGTCATTTTTAACGCCGGATATTGCAGCTAATGAAACACTCACGTTTACTTTAACAGTTACAGATAATAATAGCGGTAAAACAACTCAAACATTCAGTCTGGACATTAATGCGTACCCAACGATTTCTCTATCAGAGATTACTGATCCAGGGTTACGTGAATGTCTGAGAAATACTTCTTTAGATACTGGTATAAAATCTATTAGCTGTAATGGCTTTGTAATTGCCTCGATGCTTGATTTATATTTATTTGAAAACTTACACACATTATCCTTAATTAATGCAGATATTACTGATATTACGGAACTTGTGCCAATTACCACGCTAACTGCACTTGACTTATCTGATAATAGAAAACTAACGCTGAACAACGGTGCACTTAATCAGTTAACATCACTAAAAAGCTTAAACTTGAATAAATTTGTCGCCTTTAAGCTCTCTTACTAATTTACGGAACATTAATTTTTCTTTTAACAACCTCAGTTCTTTGGCTGGCATTGAAAGTCTGAACAGTCTATATGAGTTGAATGCTAGTGATAATACCATTTCCAATCTGACCGCCCTGACTAACAACGCAAGTATCAGATATTTATACCTGTCGAATAACAGGCTATCAGAAATAACACCTTTATCTTCAATGACTAACTTGTCATATTCGAATTTAACAGGTAATAACAATATTCGTTGTGCCGATCTGGATAGCCTGGCCACTTCCACAGCAGTGAGTAGACCTGCAACTTGCCAGCCATAATCAATTAGAGACACCTTTTTCCCACTCATCTACTTTTGTATTTGAGTGGGAATTTATTAAGCAGTTACACTTGTTGACTCTTTACTTTTAACCTTTTTCTGCTTAGCACAAAATGCTCGAGCCCTATCAGTCGCCTGTTTTTTTTCACCGTTATAATTCATCGAATCAAGTAAACCTGTATAACATTCTTCCGCAGCGGCATAATATTTCCTGGCTGAATCAACATCTTCCATTTTAAAATAACATTTACCAAGCACCTGAAAAGCATGAGCCTCAGATTCAATATTTTTCACCTTCTGGTAAAATGGAAGTATTGCAAGACAGATCTCACATGCTTTCGAATATAAAGATTTGTCGTAACATTTACCTGCTAAATCAGACAAATTCGCTATCGATTTCACATCATTTTTAATCAGATAATC
>JADGFG010000124.1 GCA_016743995.1 Kangiellaceae bacterium
GGTTCAGACAGCGTTTCACTGGGCTTTACGCCTATTTTTAAGGCGCTGATTAATGGAGAGAAAACAACAAAGGCTTTTACAACCATCTTTTCACTGGTTAATCAGATTAAAAAAGAATCACCAGCTAACGTCAATGCGATTAACAATTTGTTAATTTCACAGAATATACAGGTTGATGATGATTTTGCGACGACCGAGGTGACTAATGATGGTGGCGATCCGGGGAGTTTACCGCTATATCAGCCTTTAACGATTAATGCTGGAAACCTTGCTGTCTGTACTAATAATACGAATGGAGAGTTTAACAAGCTGGGGAATCGGCGTTATATTCAGTTTGAAGTGCCGGTAACTGGCAACTATACGGTTTCGGCCACTGCTCAGTCTGTGAACGATGACCCGGATATTGTTGTCTATAAGCAGGGAGAAGTGTTATTTATTGGCCATGAAGCTGGAGATGAGTCCAAAACACTCAACCTCGGGGCGGGCATATATCTGATCGATGTCAGTGATAAAGCTAATACTGACAACAGTGGCGGCGGCAAAAACGTTTGTAGTGACATTAGTGTCAGTTCAATTTAATTTGAATTTGAACTTGATAGTTAAGCTTTATTGAATGGTTCGGGAGTTTGAGGAAAGAAGATGAAAACAATGAGACGATTATTAATTCTGGCAATGTTAAATGGTTCAGTTCTGGCCTGTAGTACAGAGGCACAAAGAGCTGCTTCGGCTAATCCAGCACCTTCTGGTCAGTTAACCCAGAAACAGAGCGTGCCCATTTCCATGCAGTATCAGATATTAACTCAGTCACCACAAGCTGGTGATGAAATTGAAATTGAAGTCAGTTTTCAAACTTCACTCAACTCGATGGTATCAAGCAAAATGACCGGAGCAAAGCGGCTCAATGTTGTGAATGCATATCATAGTCAGCAGCCAGTACTGAATCAGAATATGGCCCTTAAAACCAGTCCTCAACCTAACCTGAAGGTAACAGCGCCCAACGACGGAGTCTATTATATCCATTTTATTGCTGAAACTGAGCAAGATGGACAAACGATAGCCAAACCGTTTGTCATTCCGGTAAAAGTCGGTAGTGGTAAAATAGAACTGGAGCCCGTTGGTAAAATAGTCACTGACGACAAGGGGCAGAAGGTCATTATTCAGGAAGCAGAGTCAGATAAATAGTCTCTGCCAGCGATTTCTCTTTATATCTATCTGAATTTTATTTTTTGGGGAGTGTTTTATACTGCCCCTTAGCCTGTCTGTTATTTTTGTAACCTGTTGCATTTAACGGTGACGTTTTTAGTGGTAGTGTGTTTTTATGACAAAAACACACTTACTTTTATAAAATACAAAGGTTACTATGTGGCCATCCAGGTTACTTAATTTAATAAGTTAATCTTGTCTGTAAATCCGATTTTAATTTATCGGTACGCATCTCAATGCGTAATAAAACACTGATTACTCGCGTAATCAAAGAATCAAAGAAATGGAACGAATAATGCGACAACTTTTTATCATTAGTCTATGGATTGCAATAGGCATGTTCTGCCTGCCTGTACTAGCGAAAGTTCAATACCAGATAACAGTTGATAAGCCAGAACATCATCTGGCTGAAATCAATATACAGTTACCTTTGGGTCAGGATGTTTTAAATCTCAGTTTTTCAGGCTGGAGAACCGGGCGTTACAAGATCATTAATTCAGCCAATGGTGTTCGTCAATTTTCGGCACTGGACGAAAAAGGTAATGCTTTAAACTGGACGCGAATTGATAAAAGTCGGTGGCAGGTGAAAAACCCGAGAAAAGGGCGGGTTAAAGTGAGTTATCAGCTCTATGCTAATGAACTGGGTAGTCGCTCCAGACATATAGACAGTACTCACGCCTATCTGGATGCAACAGCCGTATTAATGTATGAGCCGTCGTTAATATCAGAAGTCCATAATGTGAAACTAAATGTGCCAAAAGCCTGGAAAAGTTATTCGGGAATGACTGAAATAGCACCTCATGAATTTATTGCACAATCTTTTCACCAGCTGGCTTCTTCGCCTATTGAGTCGGGTATTAACCAGTTACGCCAGTGGCAAGTTGACGGCCGTCAATACCAGTTGGTAATCTGGGGAAAAGGAAATTATGACAGTAGAAAAATGGCAAAAGATCTTAAAAGTCTGGTTAGCCAGGGAAAAAAGGTCTGGAAAGACTATCCTTTTAAAAAATACCTGTTTATTGTTCATGCAACTTCTGGCGCAAAAGGTGCCACTGAACATATTAATTCTACGGTTATTCAAAAAACAAGGTTTTCCTTTGCGCCTCGAAAAGACTACCTGAAGTTTTTACGAACCGCAGCTCACGAATTCGTTCATACCTGGAACGTGAAGGCTTATCGGCCAGCTGAGCTGGTTCCTTACGATTATCAAAAAGAGAACTATACCCGGTTACTGTGGGTTGCTGAAGGTTCTACCAGTTATTTTCAGGATCAGCTCTTGCTCATGGCAAAACTGGAAAAACCAAAAGAGTTTTTAACTGAATTAAGTGAACGAATCGATGATTTTCAGCATCGACCCGGGGGTAAGGTACAATCTGTCAGTGACGCCAGTTTTGAAGCCTGGATAGCCCAGCGTGGAGATTTTGCCAACAACCATAGCGCTAATATTTATAGTGAAGGTTATATGGCATCCTGGTTACTGGATTTCAAAATGCTTCAGGATAGTGATTTAAAGTCTGGTTATAAGCAACTGCATAATGAGTTATTCGGCTTAATCAAACAGAACCCGGAAGAATACAAAAAAAACAGGGCGGTTTCATATAACGCAGAAATGATGATCAGTATTGCCAACAAGTTAACCGGAGAAGATTATAAAGCATGGTGGCAACGGAATATTAATAAGCCCTTTAGTATTGATTTTGAAGACATGCTGGATAATGTTGGTTTAAGGTTTGTGCCCCTGAAAAATAAAGATTATAAACCCTGGATGGGCTTCAAAAGTGAAACTGAAAAAGGCTGGATAACATTTACCGAAGTCGAAATGGATGGCCCTGCCTGGAAAGCGGGACTAACAATTGGCGATCAGCTGGTTGCGATTAATGGCATTAAAGTGATTCCTGACAAATTAAAAAAACAGCTCGAATCTTATAAAGCTGGCAATGAACTCAAGCTGGTGATTTTTAGAAATGATCAACTGTTCAGCAAAACGCTGACCCTGGGAAAAATCACTAAAAAACCGGCAAAAATTGAATTTGTAGAGTCGCCTTCAAACAGGCAGAAAAGATTTTTTAAAGCCTGGACAGGAATAGAATATCCAGCAAAGAAAGAGAAAAAGCCGGTTGTTAAGCCTATGGAAAGCGTAAAACAGATTGAAAAAAAGAATTTAAAAAAGCTGGAAGTTGAAAAAATAGAGATTTAACTAAGGTCGTTTATTCGGTAAAGCCTGGCATAGGCTTGCAGTGAAAAAATGGTAATCTGTCTGTGTCAGGTTAAATGTAAAAGATTTAAGATTAAGAAGATTTAAGATAAAAAATAGGATTCGTAGCGTACAAAGCATTGATGTTATTTAGAGTGGAGTTTCTCGTTTGTTTACGATGGTCATTCTAAAGAACTTCGTCAACTATGGAAGCAATTATTCAACTTCTTTACGAATTTTAACCGGAATGCTTAAACTGTCCCATGCTATATTGATTACGGGGATTTTAATATATTGATCTTTTAGCGCCCATTTTGCATAACGTTCGTTTAGCTTCCGGTATTTTAAGGAAGCAGAAATTGTAATAGGTGATCTGGCCCAGGCCGGAATGTCAAATGAGTAGCTGACGATATCTGACTCGCCAGATTTTATGACGCGCTTGAATGACTCACCAACCATATTGAACAAATCATGCCGCCATACCAGGTTACCCTGCCGGTCAACCGGGAGAGAACGATAAAAATAAGCGTCTGGATCCACATAGTTTTCTTCATTAATGAGACCACTGCTGTAAATTGTATCTCCAGCCGCATCCATAACCAGAAATTCCACCCATGCCTGGTTTATATCTATGCTACCGCCGGGAAAGTCGTGACCTACGCCATTATTGCTAATAACGACTTTAATGGCTGCTTTTTCATTAAGGTAATAATAATAAGGTGCTTCCTGATAGTAACGTAGTTTCTCATCTAATGAATGGCCGGATTGTACTGTTTTCTGACGTTTGGGCTTATCAATACTGACACGAAGCTTATTGGATTGTAAAAAATTGACTGTAGCGTCAAGTTGTTCTTGATCGCCCCGTAATATTGGAAGAAAAGTATTCGCACCGAAAAACTGGTGTGAACGTATTTGCTGGTTTTTGTCAGTTGATGGATCATCCGTATTCATTAATGGCATATGACAATCCTGACAGCGTTTTGCGGTAGCATTTGAAAACTGACTGTCGCTATGATTTGAAAATGGACCTTTTAACCATGCGGAATATTCATCTTGCATTTTTACCCAGCCCCAACCATTCATCTCTTTGTCCATGAACTGTGAATGGCAAGACGCACACACCTTTGATTTTTTTAGCAAGGGGTTGCCAAGATCGGCCTTATGTTGTTCGGGCTTAACATTAATCAGTAAATTATTTATTCTGGTTAAAAAGGAATAGTTGCTATTGGCAAAGAGATAATCCTGTGCAGGTTTAAACAGATAACTGGCGACACCTTTTACATGAGGAAGCGATACGATACCATGGCAACCCATACAAGATATTCCTTCAAGATTAGCTGGTGTTGAATCGATTCCGCCATGTTTACCACCAGGCGTAAGTTGACCTGTTAGCAAGGCTACGGGAGCATGACAGCCTTCACAATATCGTGTTGCGCTTATTCCTTTTTTCTCAGAAAGTAAACTCACGTTAGTTACATAAGTGGGATCAGAAGCCGCTTCTTTATGAACCGATGAAATCCATTGCCTGGTAATATCTTCATGGCAGTTTGCACATTGCTTTGAATTAGCTATTTGTCGTTCATCAATAAAGGAGTGGCTAGCCGTTTCTGTCTGGCTTGGCCTGAAAGGATGTTGACCATATTCATATTGATAAGGTTCGATCATGGCTGACTGGGTGTAAGGCTCGCTGAGCCAGTTATAAACTGAGGTCGCGCCAATGATCGCAATAGCAATAGCAGCAGTAAATCTAATGGTAGAGCGGTGGGTATGTTCAGGAATGCTGGGCAGTGTGTCTTCTCCGCGTGCTTTTCGTTTTTGAGGAAGCCACTTTATGTGTAAAACAATATGAATAATAATCACAACAATAAACGCTATTGAGCTAACAACATGTAGCGTGTATATCCAGAGTTCATTTTCCTGTCGTCCTGATAACAGAATATGCCATCCGGTATACGTAAATAGTGCAAAGATCAATAAAATGACTAAACCACTAGAAATAAGACTGGCACGGCGAAAACCAATCGTTCTTCGAAAATGAGTCACTAAGTAAGGAAGCAACGTAAAGCTACAGGTTATTCCGGTAATTAAGTGAAAAACAACAACCCATTGCATCAGTATGGAGTGCATATTAAACAAATAAGTGATGATTCCCGTTAGCGCACAACTGACAAGAACAGCACTAATTATTGGGGATAAGCGTCTTTCTCTGGTAAGTAGATTTTTAGTATTTATCATAGGGGCAGTAGTACTTTATACAGAATGTCGAAAACGGCGCGCTCATTACCTGCCGTTAAGTATTTCGCACTCAGCAGTTTTACTTCGATATTTTCCTGTTCAGATTCTAGAAGTTTCCAGAAAAACTGTTGAGTATCTTCTATCAAACCATGACGTTTAATGACCGTTAATGCGGTTAGTTTCTGACTGGGTAACAGCGATTGAAATTTCCTGGTCAGTTGGTTTTGTGCTGTCATTGCATCAACTTGCGCCAGGTTTAATAGATACTGGGTAGTCTGCTTTTCAGTTGAGTCTGTTGAGTTTTTGTAGGCATTAAAAATGAGCCTTAGAGTCATAATTTGTTTATTTGATAATTCTTCTGGTTTTGCCAGCCGCTCAAATGAAAGTGTGCATTGTGTGTATTGGTGGCGTATTTTCATTGAAGGGTGCTGCCAGGTTCTTTTAGCTGAGAGTAATTGTTGAGTTGTTAATTGATGGCATTGTTCTAATGTTGTTTTGAGTTTATCTTCCTGCAACAGATCTAGTGCAAGCTGTCGTCTTGACTTTAATTGTTGACGCTGTTTGTTGACGGTGTTGTTTGCTTGCCACGTGTTGAGTGCTTGCGTTCGGATACTTTCTTCTGGATGTTTTAAAATAGTAGGTAGAAATGGATATTTATCTTGTAAATTTGCAGCTTCAATAGATTTCATTATTGCAAGTAATAATGCTTTATAGTCTGGTTTGTTTATGAGTAATTGCCTTATCTCTGGTGAATCGGCTATGAGACGTGATAACCAGCCAGTTAAAATATATTTTTTAAAAACAATATTATCAGCACTATTAAAAAGATAACTTAGTGTATTAAAGCTGATTACAAAATATTGCAGTTTTGAGTCAGAAGTGTTGTCCTGGGCTTTACCGAAGAAGTGATTAAGCCGTGACATATTTAACCGTTCAAGCGCAATTAAAGCAGCGGCGATTACCTGACTGTTGGTTTGTGGGTCGTTAACAAGGCCTTCTATTGTTTTTATTGACTGTGTGTCACGTATCAGGCCTAGTGCACGTAAAGAAGCAACCTGAACATTCTTTGACGAATCACTTATTGAGTTTTGTATTAACGGATAAACGGCGCGTTTACTCTCTGCCGCTGCCAGCGCATTAACGGCACATATTCTGGCATTTTCTCCGGTATTTGTTTTTTGCGTATTGATTCTTAAATGGTCGATTTTTTTTGAGTCGTGTACTTTCGAGAGATTTAATTCCGCAAGTTTTATTAATGGAGAGATTGCCAGTGATTTTCGATGAGTGACGGCTTCTTCTTCTTCAAAGAAAAATTGAAAGGCTTCTGCTGCCTCACATTGTATTTTTTCGTCGTTACTGTTTAACAGCGGCAATAGCCAGTAGACGCTCATTTCCAGTTCCGAATGTTTTAATAAGCCAATCGCTTTTAGTTTCAGTTCTATATCTTTATCGTCAAGGGCTTTTCTTATCAGTGTTAGCGCAATCGGGCTTAATGAATTCATATCAGACATGGAGTCAATAACGGTTCTTTTTACTTTATTTGAACTTTGCTGCCAGTTTAATAAAATAATGTCGTTGATATTTTTAATGTCAGGCAACTTGTTTGCCTGCTCGTTGATTTTATCATTCGATTGTACGTTTGATTGTATGACCGTAGAGACATTTAAAAGTATTTCGGTAAGGTAAATCCTGGCAGTGTCAGACAGTGAAAGAAGTGTTTTGTTTAGCTGTTCTGGTTTTAGTTGATTGCTTTCGACATTCTCATGAATGGGTTTTATTGAGTCAGTTGTCTGATTAATGCGGTAGTAGTGATCAGGCGCGATATTCGGGAATACACTTTTCTTACCATTCTTCCATTTAATGATGAGTTTTTTGATCGTCGGAAAAGCTGGGGTTGTTTCACTGACCTGGTCATTTCTGATTTTTTGCTGTGCATTTGTTAATAAGAGATTGCCCAGACCAATATGTATTCTCCTGTCACTTTGTGATAAGTAACTTTGTCTGGAACCAACAGTATGATAGATAGTGAGAGAATCAGTGATAATTTCAATACTTGAACCAAATACGTCAGAAGAGCGATTTTCTGTTAATAAATCGAGACCTATCCAGTGATGTTTTTCAGCTGATTGATTTTGAAAAATCTGTAGTGGATTATTATTATTGCTGACAATAATTTCTAACTGACCGTCATTATCAAGGTCTGCGGTAATAACACCTCTCGAAGATAAAGGACTGAGATTGTCGACTTTAGCATTTATGCGTTGAAACAGACTCTGACCGCGATTTATATAGAGTGTATTCGGTTGAGCCTGGCTTACATGAGCGGAATCTTTATCGGGTGTGATTAACCCATTGGCAACATAAATATCAATCAGGCCGTCGTTATTGAAATCTCCTTTCGTAGCGCCCCAGCCGGAAAAAGGCAGGGTGTGAGTTGAAAAGATTCCGTTACTGACAGCCTTATCCTTGTAGTGTTTTTGCGAGGAGTCTTGAGTTTGCTTAAGAAAAATTGCCGCCTGACCTGAAGCTCGACTCATAAAGAACTCGCTTTTCCCATCGTGATCAAAATCTGCTGAGAGGATATCTCTGGGGCCTGCGGCCTCAAAAGGTGCGTAGTCAGCACCTGTTCTGGCTAATTTTTTTCCCTGCTGATTGAGATATAACTGGTTTTCAGAATTCTGATCGTTCATTACCACTAAATCTGGCCAGCTATCATGGTTAATGTCAACCCATTTAGCACCCAGACTTCTGCCAAGTGATTGATCGATTCCCGCATCTTTTGAAATATTACTAAACTGAAAATTTCCCTGATTTATATAAAGACTGTTAGCTAGAGGTTGATAAAGGGTTGGATTGAATGCAGGATTTATCGTTGTTTGATAGCCGCTGGCCTGTTCAAAGGTTTTTATATTTTTCTGGTACTTAACAAAGTTGCTAAAATAGAGATCAACGAGTCCATCCTGATTAAAGTCTGCGGCGGAGGCGCTCATGGTCCAGCCCTGACTGGCAATCTTAGAATCTCTATTTGAGATTTTGTCAAATGTCATTTTTCCGGTATTTTTGAAAAGATGAATGGCATTAATACCGGTAACAATTAAATCTGTATTGCCATCATTATTTAAATCTGTCGTTGTGCAACCCATGCCCCAGATCGAATGGTCAAGTCCTGCGGATTTGGTGACATCACTAAAATATTTACCCTGATGGTTGAGTAATAATCGGTTACCGCTTTCTTTATGCCACCAGGCTTTTTTACCATAATGGCGTGTTTGTCCACTACCGCCAACAAAAAATAAATCAATCCAGTTGTCATTATTTAAGTCAAAAGCACAAACCCCACCACCTAATGTATCTGCGATAGACTCTAGTTTTCTGGCGCTTTGATGATGAATAAGATCAATATTCCATTGAAGGCTGGTTTCTCTAAGTTGAAGGTCAGAAGGTTTTATCGTGTAGAGACTGGCTTGATCTGCATTATTATTTTGATATACACTTTTGAGATTTTTTGCTGGTGGCGGTTGATTTAAAATAATCAAAAAACTGATGACTAAAGATATCCCTCCTGTGATTAAAGCTAAACGCATTCCCATCTTACCTGATTCTTTTATCTGAGCTGACTAACTAAATTATTTCCAGGGAGCTGGGTATAGATACCTTAGTCGTGCAAGCTTGTTAATAGTTAACAAAGCAAGATCAGAACATTATTTTAAAAAAAAGTCTATTGCTTTTTAAGAAAACAGTAATAGAGAATTATTTGTTTTTGAGTTATTCAATTAAAGTTTTTTTAAATCATGGTGACATTTTTAAATTCTGCTGTTAGACTTATCGATTGTTGCAATTGTTGGTGCTGCTAATTATGTTCAGGTAGCAGGTTATCAAAAAGTGCCAGGAACAGGAAAAGCTATAAAAATTAAAAACCATAGCCAATAATACTGTAATGAATAAAGTTACAGTTAATACAGCGATGGTTTGCAGAAGGTGTAGTTAATAATAGATATGGCAAGCAGGTAGTAAGGGTTATTCAGGGATAATTCACAAATCTGGAAAATAAGTCACTGGTCTGAAAAATAGTATACTGACCAGAATGGTAGTGTATCTAAACAATGCACAGTTCATACTTTTTTCGTCCAGGTTCATCCGGTTTAAACAATACTTCTATCTCTAATTTTGGCTTTGGTGATATTTTTCATCAGGTTTTTTAGTGATTTAATTTCACTAAAGTATTTTTATTTACGATGAGTATAGTTTCCATTTTATTGGGATAAACAGGGTGTAGAAGGAATATGTTGCGTTTTAAGAAGTGTGTTTTTCGTTCTTTATCGCTGATGTTATCAGTTTTTTTTAGTGGGATGCTGTTGGTTGGAAATGCCGCATCTGAACCAGTCATTGATTTTGTTTCTGGTACAGGGCCTTACCCTGCGGGCACTCGACAGGCTGAACTTGTTGTATCAACGGATGTTAATGCAACCTGTCGCATTAACGGTGCTGATGATGTATTTGATTACATGGCAAGTACCATGCAAAGTAGCGATAATCGTCAGCATCGCTTTAGTGCTTCACTTGATGGTGATTACTCTCATCACTATTATGTTCGCTGTCAGGATTTATCAACCCAGAGTAGCAATTCAACGGGTTTTCCACTGACAGTACAGTTTGGACAATCCACTGTATTGATAAAGCCGCAAAATTTATTAGCAGACATTCCGCTTAATCAGGATGGTCATTTTACGTTGAGCTGGAG
This sequence comes from Kangiellaceae bacterium, assembly GCA_016743995.1. Taxonomy (GTDB): domain Bacteria; phylum Pseudomonadota; class Gammaproteobacteria; order Enterobacterales; family Kangiellaceae; genus Aliikangiella. The sequence goes on from JADGFG010000124.1 coordinate 10,374, forward strand.
TGTTGTTTCAGGGGCTGTCAGTTATCAATTAATGGAAAAACTTAACGGCGGTTTGTGGCAGGTTGTTTCGGAATTACCGGTTTTATCATCTGGAGTATCAAGCGTTACACTCAATCGACCCACGTCAGGACGCTATCAATATCAGGTCAGTGCCTGTTCCGATAGTAATAAAAATCATTGTAGTTTGTTTAGTCGTGAAGCCATTGTTTCTGTAGGGGCAAACCCTGAAGATTTGGCGCCGGTTATTCAGATGATTTCTGGTAGTGGACCTTATCCCAATGGAACTCGACTAGTTGATATCGTTGTATCAACTAATATTAATGCCAGTTGCCGAGTGAGTAGCGCTGAGAGCGGTGAATATGTTGACTGGCCAACCTCGTTGCAAACCACAGATAATCGTCAGCATCAGTACCAGGAAACACTGAACGGTGATTACGATTTAAATTTATATATACGCTGTCAGTCTATCGCGACACAGGCAACTAACTATCAGAGTTTTGTTTTTCCGATTTATTTTGGTCACACCGATGTTTTAACACCTCCGCAAAATCTTACTGCAGATGTTCCCCTGAACCATGATGGTCAGTTCTCCCTGAGTTGGGATGCCGTTACGGGGACTAGCTACTATCACCTTATGGAAAAGTTTGGTTCCGGTTTATGGAAACCGGTTTCCGTTACAGCTGGTGCATTAAGTGTCACTTTTAGTCGCCCAGTTCCAGGCCGTTATGAATATCAGATGAGTGCCTGCGCTGATTACAATAAAAAGAACTGTAGTGCATTTGGTTATGAAGCGATTGTTTCGGTAGGTGCTAACCCTGATCACCTGGCTCCGGTCATCTATCCGCTTTCAGGGAGTGGTCCTTATCCTGATGGTACCCGACAAATTGAAGTGGTGGTTTCAACCAATATTAACGCTGACTGTAAAATACATAGTGGTGATAATGGTGAGTATCAGCACTGGCCCAATAAAATGCAAAGCAGCGATAATCGTCATCATCATTATCAGGAATCGCTTTATGGTGATTACAACCTGGAGCTGTATGCACGTTGTCAGTCTCTGAGTACGCAGGCTGTTAATCATAACAGCCTTGCTGTTCCGGTTTATTTTGGTAATGTTTTAATTTTATCGCAACCGCAAAATCTGGTGGCAGATAAGCCGGATAATCTGGATGGTAGCTTTACCTTAAGCTGGAATGCTGTTGCCACTGCCACTCGTTATCACCTGATGGAAAAACATAATGCGGGATTATGGCGACCAGTTTTATTAATACCTGGAACACAATCAGTGACTTTAAGCCGCCCTGCATCGGGTGAGTATGAATATCAGCTAAGCGCCTGTCTTGATGAGTCCGATAATAGTTGTGGTGCATTTAGTACCGCAGCTTTTGTAACAGTGGGTTCTAATACTTTGTTAGACACGGATAACGATGGCGTAAATGATGCCGCAGATCAATGCCCGAACACCTCAATGGTAGAACCGGTTAATGCCGTAGGTTGTGCACCTTCACAACTGGATAGTGATAACGACGGCTATAGTGATGCGGTTGACCATTGTGCCAGTACACCAGCAGGAGAATCCGTGAACAGTGTTGGTTGTTCACAGTCTCAGTTAGATGCCGACAATGACGGGATCAGTAATGCCATTGATCAATGTGCGGCGACGCCTGCTAACGAAGTTGCGAATGCATTGGGTTGTTCGCCATCACAGCTTGATACGGATGCTGATGGTGTTAATGATGCCAATGATCAATGTGCCAATACGCCAGTGGGAGAGCCTGTGAATGCCAGTGGTTGTGCTTTGTCTCAATTAGATGATGATGCCGATGGCGTGAGTAACTATCTTGATCAATGTCCCAATACACCAGCGGCAGAGGTCGTTAATGTAGTGGGGTGTGGGGCTTCTCAACTGGATCATGATAATGATGGTGTGAATGATAATATTGATCAATGTCCCAATACTGTTCCGGGTACACCTGTTGACGCGGTGGGTTGTGATCCCACTCAGAAAGACTCAGATGGCGATGGTATTATTGATGTGAAGGATGCGTTCCCACAAGATCCCAATGAGTGGAGCGATCTGGATGCCGATGGTGTAGGTGATAATAGTGATCCTGATATCGATGGTGATGGGGTTGCCAACAATCTTGATATATTCCCGACTGATCCCGCAGAGTCTGCAGACTTAGACGGTGATGGTATCGGTGATAATAGTGATCCTGATATTGATGGTGACAGTGTCCTCAATGATAGTGATGCGTTTCCGCGTGATCCGAGCAGGAGTGTACTACCAGTAGTAACTATTGATACGCCAGCCACGTTAACGACAGTGGGAAGTAGCCCGGTTGTGGTTACGGGACAGTTGGATCCGTCGGCTACTGCGCTAACATTAAATGGCGTAAATATTCCTGTCACTGGTGCGGTTTACACCGGATCGGTAGCGCTTAAGGAAGGCCATAATACTATTGTCGCGCGAATGGTTGATGCGGCTGGTGTGGTATCTACCGCTTCCATTTCGGTTTCTCTTGATTTAACACCGCCGTATCTCACGGTAGAGTCTCACACTGATGGACAAAAAGTTTATGAGCCGAGTGTCACGCTGACCGGTCTGGTTAATGATATTGTGCGTGGCACTATTGAAGATACACAGGCCAATGTTCAGGTGAATGGCATTCAGGCGGTTATCAGTAATCGAAGTTATGCTGCGGTGGATGTGCCGCTGGTAGAAGGCAATAATGTGATCCGGGTGACGGGTAGTGATCAGGTGGGTAATCAGTCAGCGCAAGAAATTAATCTGGTTTACGAACGTAATACCGAAGGACAGGTCAATATTGTCAGCGGTCAGGGTCAGTCAGGGACTATTAATCAGGCATTAACACAGCCACTGGTGGTTCAGGTTTTAGATGCGGCGGGTCAGCCGGTGGCGGAAAAGCCTGTTGTTTTTCGAGTGAGTCAGGGATCTGGCATTTTGGCGCCGGGAGATGTGTTGCAGGGTCAGGGTTATCTGGCTAAAACCGATGTCCAGGGTAACGCTACGGTTACTTATCAACTGGGCCAGAGAGCAGGAACAGCGAACCATAAAGTCAGTGCAAGAGTGGTTGGTTTTAAGGATGACGCCATTTTTTATGCCAGTGCATCACCCAATATTGGTGATAAGCTCAGCGTTAATTCAGGTAATAATCAACGAGGTGGAGTGCATCAGCCTTTACCTGCGCCTTTTGTTGTCGCGGTCACTGATAATGGCAGTAATACCATTGCCGGTGCGCGGGTTCAGTTTGAAATACTGGAAGGTGGTGGCAGGTTTTTAACCCCGTCAACAACTCCGACTCAACCAGCGAACAATCAGTTGATTACGTTGGTGACAGATAGTGATGGCCGAGCGTCAGCGCATTATGTGCTGGGCGGGATTACTGGTCTGGATAAACAGCGAGTGAAAGCCACATTGCTTGATGGTCCGGCAGGTCAGAATATTACGGCGACCTTTACAGCATCAGGTTTTGTAACTGGTGAGCCGGGATTAACCGCAATCACCGGAACGGTACTGGATAATCAGGATAATCCGTTACCAGGGGTAACTATTTCGGTGGATGG
>JADGFG010000125.1:0-8584 GCA_016743995.1 Kangiellaceae bacterium
TCTTTCACCCTATAACAAGCTGGATAAGGAAATAGAAAATGGAATGCCAACTGATAAATTTGTAGAAATATTGCTTAAAAAGCTGAAATCTACAAATTCCGAAATTGTCATCGCAAAAGGTTTGCCCAGACTGGCATATCACTTAAGACGATTATTTCCAAATTTTTACCACTGGGCGTTGCCAAAGATCTATTATCGTCATAGATAAGATCGTCATAGATAAGATCGTCATAGATAAGTTGCACAATTTCGACTGAACTGACCAGTGTCACTGAGTTGAGATAGCCAATATTATTTTCTCTTAAAATTTTTTTATGTTGGCGATTTTAGCAAAGTGTATAAAGCTCAGCTATACTAGATTGGCAAGAGTGCAGAGTTTAAGTTGATTATTCAGGCTACAGTATGCAAGATGGCATAGATGAATTAAGAAGTCAAAAACGTCGAGCGGGAAAATACTCTATTCTTATCGCTCATTCGTCTGTAGATGGGAAAGGAGTTAACGTAAAACAGGTTTGCACAACGAAAGATGTTTCCGAACGAGGGTTGAAGGTTGTTATACGAAAAAGTTTGCCTGTTGGAGAGGTTTTTTCAATAGAAGTTCATGCGTTAAAGACGGACTCTTATTTTAAGTTTAAAGGTGAAGTAAAGTGGTGTTTTGAAGTTGACGAAATACCAACGTTTTTTGCAGGAATTAAGTTAATTAAAATCACAGAAAATAGTTTTGATAATTGGGTGAAAATTGCAAGAGACGATTAGAATGCCTGGAATGACACTAATGAGTATGGATCAGAGAAAAGATAAGCGATTAGACAAAGAAGAAAAAATATTTATTGAAGTTTTATCCGCTTCTGAAGGAAGTAGTCAAGATCGTGTTCTTCTTGAGTGTTCCACCAAAGACATATCAAGAAGCGGGCTAAAAATTCAAACCAATTACCCATTGATTGTAAACTCTGTGCTGGAGTTGTTAATTAATTTTGAAACGGGTGACTATAAATTTCTTTTAACTGGCGAAGTGCGGTGGTTTGAGGCAACAGGAAAAGGACAGTATCTTGCGGGTTTTGAGCTAATTGATGCTGAGCATTCTGATTTTGTCGTATGGGAGAAAATGTTTGCATAAAATTATTTGTCGGTTGACAATGTAGTATTCTGGCGATTAAAGACCGAATTATGTTTAAAAAAATGGCAGTTTTATTACTTATTGCAGGCTTGGTTTTAGGTTATTTTCAGTTATATACTGCGCGAGATTTCGGACAGCTGGGACTGGTCTGGAGTAAATATACGAAGGCAGGGAATTTAAATCAGTTGTTTGATGACATTTCGATTGTTTTTGCGGGTGGTAGAGTCAAAGAGCCGACTATTTCAAATTCAAAATACTCAGACAAAGTTGTTTATCGGTGGAAAGATAAGTCTGGGCTGGTGCACGTGAGCGAAGCTAAACCTGCTGTCGATAACTATGAAACCATCCGGGTTGGCGATCTGAAAATAACAACGCAGAAAGGGTTAACCAAAGAAGAAATAGACTCTGCGCTCCAACAGGAAGATTAGCCTGTTAACCAACACTTCACGTATATTTCGCCTGGTTTATCTGATTCTTTTTCTCAGGTTTTTTTAGTAGTACGTAAACAGAACCCGTGCCTCCGTGTCTCGGGGTAGCAGAATGAAACGCAACGACTATATTGACTTGTTTTAACCAGTGGTTGACATAGCTTTTCAAACGAGCCGGAGGATTACTTGTGGCTCCTTTTCCATGAGTCAATAACAATGTTCGATATTGATATTTGTTTGCGTATTTGAGCAACTCATACACTTCAACCCTTGCTTCTGCGACAGTTTTTCTGTGGAGATCCAGCTGGTAGTCATACCCATATTTACCTTGACGAAGGTTTTTAAACACTGCCGGTTGAATACCATCAAGCTTGTAGCTCAGGATTTCATCGGGCTCCACTGCTTCAACTTCGACTTCAGTTAAAAAGTTGCAATCTTTATTTTTAAATGATTGAGCAACTTTTTGTCGATATTTGTCATTAACTGCCTGATTTTTATGTATATTTTTTGTTATTTTGTCCTGCGTTAGTGGTTTTATACCACTCATCTCATTCAGGAAGTCTTCAGAGTCATTGTTATCGGACATAGCATTCGTTGTTTTAGTACTTTGGAATCAGGCGGTTTTAATGTCAGGATAATAAAACGTCTGAAATATGAATTCCTTTATTTTAATGAATTATCTTCAGTCAGGGTAGGTGCAAATCAAGATTAATTTATCTATAATTACTAATAGACCGGTGTTTCCGGGGGATAAAGGTGAAATTAGTATGATTGAAGGTCAGTTTGACATTATTTTTCGGGGACAGATTGTTAAGCAGTTTGAACTTGAAGAGGTCAAAAAGAACCTCGTAGCTTTGTTTAAATCTTCACCTGAAGCAATAGAAAAGCTGTTTACAGGTAATGAAGTTACTATCAGAAAAGGAATTGACTATGCCGATGCAATGAAATATCAGTCTGCATTAAAAAAGGCTGGCGCATTAGCGTTAATTAAGGAAATCACTAATGTATCAGCTGGAGAAAGTACTTCATCTGAGGTTTGTGAGCAGAAAAACGAAACAAAGAAAGTGGATAAAATGGAATCAGAAGCCTCTGTCAGTGTTGTTGATGATAGTCTTACTGATAATGCTGAGGATAATGAACCGCAAGAAGATGAAGGTAATTTGACTGTTGCTAAAGCAGGGGCCCAGATATTACCTCCCCGAAAATATGAAAAAAGGGAAGTTGATACCAGTGAGCTGTCTCTTGCTGAGGCTGGTGAGCGAATTCTACCGCCGAAAGCACCAGAAAAATACAAGCAGCCTTCTATTGACCATTTATCTCTGGAATAGCACTCTTTTTATTATCATATACTGTTAAAAATATGTTGAACCATTTGGTATGACTCTTTCAAGTGTATGACAACTCTTGCTATTGGTATTAAATGTCCTGATAATTGTGGGTTATTTTACATTTCTATAGTGATCAAACCAGAGGTTCGTTGCGCCAGCGACAGCAACTGGCATAACAATCAGGTTAACTAGTGGAATCATTGTCAGTAGCATGACCAGAGCTCCAAATCCAAATGGTGTTGAACGCTTTATTCGTATTATTCTTAACATTTCATCAAAAGAAATTTTATGATTATCCATGGGGTAATCAATATATTGAATTGCAGACATCCATGCGTTGAATATAAACCATATTATGGAACCAATAAAAAATAGTGGTGTCCAGAGGAGTACAAAGAAGAGAAGGAGGCAAGCGAGAGCTTTTGGCGCATAATACTTAAATTTTTGAAATTCTCGCGCGAAAAGCCGGGGAATCTCTTTAATAAACAACTTCCAGCTGAAAGAATCTTCCTCGTCATTGTTGTTATTCAGGTGTTTTTCAACGGCTTCGGAAAGCAGACCATTAAAAGGGGCCGCTATCCAGTTTGCGATAAATGCAAAGATAAAAAATACAATCAGTAAGGTTGAAATGACAACAACAGGCCAGATTAGCCACTCAAGATTATTGACAACCCATTGAACCCATGAATAATCACTATTTTTTAGCGCTCCAATTTTTAAAGCTATCTGGTTAAATGCGTAGATAGTTGCTGCAGAAAGAAGTAACAAATTGATTATTAAAGGAATAAAAACAAATCGCCTGATACCGGGTTTCCAGATTAAATGAAAACCATTGTTTAAATATTGAGCTCCGCTAATTGACGTTGTTTGCATATTACTAATTTTACCTGGAAATGAGCTTATTTTTATGTGTTTTGGAAGTGATTTAATTTAAACTAATGCGCTTGATAACACTACTTAAAAATTGTAAGTGAATAACTCCTGTTTTAACCTGCTGATTAAAAAGTTGCTCTGTTTTCATGGCGGGTTGATTGACGTTCCTTTTATTGTTTAATATCAGGTATTGTTTAATATCAGGTTTTGTGACAGTTGCACTGGTGAAAGCCATACTTGTATTTTGAACGAGTAGTTTAACGTAACAGCTCTAATAATAATTTTAATTAAAGAATTTAATAACAATGCGATTAAAACAGATAAAACTAGCCGGATTTAAGTCATTTGTTGATCCGACCAGCGTGCCTTTTCCTGAGAACCTTACTGCTATTGTTGGGCCTAATGGTTGCGGAAAATCGAATCTGATTGATGCAGTTCGATGGGTGATGGGGGAATCTTCAGCCAAGAATTTGCGTGGCGATTCAATGACAGACGTTATTTTTAATGGTTCGACCTCCAGGAAACCGGTTGGTCAGGCTAGTATTGAGTTAGTCTTTGATAACACTGACGGTACTGTTCAGGGAGAATTTGCCAATTACGCTGAAATTTCTATTCGTAGAACCGTGACTCGCGAAGCACAGGCGAGCTATTACCTTAATGGCACGAAGTGTCGTCGTAAAGATATTACTGATATTTTTCTGGGTACCGGTCTGGGGCCCCGTAGTTATGCCATTATTGAACAAGGTATGATTTCAAAGTTAATTGAATCAAAACCGCAGGAGCTACGAATTTTTCTGGAAGAAGCTGCTGGTATATCAAAGTACAAGGAACGACGACGAGAAACTGAAAATAGGATCAGGCATACCAGAGAAAATATGGAAAGGTTAACTGATATTCGAGAAGAGTTAGGCAAACAGATCGCACATCTGCAGCGCCAGGCGAACGCGGCAACCCGATATAAAGAGTTTAAAGAACAGGAAAGACGACTTAAAAGTGAGCTTTCGGCGTTAAAGTGGAAAAAATTTCATGGTCAGGTCGAAAATTTAACTCAGGAAATTAATAAGCTAGAAACACAACTTGAAGCCAGAGTGGCTGATCAAAGGCATGCGGACTCTCAGATAGAACAGACTCGCGAAAAGCATATTGAGTTAACTGATGGTTTTAATTCGGCTCAGGGTCGGTTTTATGGCGTGGGAGCTGATATTGCCCGCCTGGAGCAGAGTATCGCCCATAAAAAAGAACGGCGCGTGCAATTGAATGATGATCTTCAGCAAGCTTCATCCTCATTAAAACACTTGTTAGAGCAAATGGGGCAAGATGAGGGGCAGGTGGAGCTTTTACAGGAAAAACTGCTTGAAGCAGAGCCTGAACTGGAAATCCAGCAACAAACTCAGGAGCAATCTGAGGAGCTACTGACTGAGATTGAAGCTTCAATGCTTGAATGGGAGTCGGAGTGGGATAATTTTAATAAGGCCAGCTCGAGTAATAGCCAGCAAATGGAAGTGGAGCGAACCAGGATTCAACATTTTGATAAGGTTATAGAACGTCTGGCCAAAAGAATTGAAGCAAATGAACTTGAGTTGAAAGGACTTCAGGCTGAGCCTGTGGAAGAAACGATCGTTCAGGCCTCTATAGATTTGAACCAGGCCGAAGAAGAAACCCAGACATTAACCGAAACTGTCGAAGATATGATGGACAAGATTTCTGAATTGCGAGAAAAACGCAGAAGTCGACAGTCTGAAGTTGACAGGTGTCGCGCTGAGCTTCAAAAAACTCAAAGCAGGCATATTTCCCTGAATGCATTACAAAAAGCAGCGCTGGACACCGGAAGCCAGCATGTTGACAGTTGGCTAGAGTCAAATCAGTTAAAAAATAACAGGCGCCTTGCACAGGATATCAAGGTAGATTCTGGCTGGGAGCTAGCAACGGAAACTGTTCTTGGAGATTATCTGGATGCAATTACAACAGACAGCTTTGACAATGTTATTGATGAATTAAATTCTTTAACGGGGGGCGCTGTTACCTTGTTGGAGCGTTCATCGGTAAAATCCGTACAAAACAGGGTGAGTGATAGTTTGTTCGCTCACGTTCAGAATGCGGAACATGTTGCTCCTGTTTTATCTAATGTTATTGCCTGTGACTCTCTGGAGAGTGCGTTATTAAAGCGTAGCGAATTGTCTGCTGAGCAGTCTGCAATTACCAGAGATGGTATCTGGGTAGGATATAACTGGATTCGAATTGCCAGAAAAGAAGCCGATGAAACCAGTGTTCTGGAAAGAGAAGTAGAGCTAGAAGAGTTATCGATAGAGTTGGAAACGCTTGAAACAAAACTGGATGAGTTAAATGAAAAAGCCGATTCCGAAGGTGATTTGCTCAAAGATCTGGAAGTTAGCTGGGAAGAAAAGCAGCGTCAGCTGTCGTCGGTTAACAAGCGATATACTGAGTTACGGGCTCAAGTGGGCTCACAACAGGCGAAACTGGAACAGGTTGGTAAACGAAAAGAGGCTCTATCAAGAGAAAGGTCGGACCTGACTCAGCAGTTGCAAACTGATGAACAATTGTTGTCTCAAAGTCGTTTGACGCTTGAGAAGCTTGTAGATGCCATGGCGAGTGATCTTGAGCAAAAGGAAAAATTGAATCGTTTTAAAGATGAAAAGCGCGTTGCTGTTGATCAGGCGCGTAGTCAGGCTCAGCAGGCAAGAGATAAAGCGCATCAGATAGAATTACAGGTAACGAATATAAAATCTGAAATCAATTCAATTTTGTCAACTAATCAAAGAATGGATCAACAAATTGGAGAGTTGCGATCACGAAAATTGACACTTGAAGAGTCATTACAGTCGGTTAACTCACCAGACGATGAATTGCAGATTGAGCTGGAAGCTTCACTAGAGAAGCGCCTGGAATCAGAACAGGAGCTTGCCAGAGCCAGAGATGCGCTAGAAGACGTTGATAAACAGATCAGAGTGTTCGAAAAAGCACGGCATGATGCAGAACAGTCAGCTCAGTCAGTCAGAGGAAAACTGGAAAGGTTAAAAATGCAATGGTCTGAAAACTCAACAATGCAGAAGAATCAGGCTGAAAACCTTTCGGGTGAAGAGCAAGATATTGAGATAATACTAAGTAATATTGAAGAAAATGCGTCTGAGGAAGAGTGGCAGTCCAGGCTTGAGGTTATAGCAACAAAAGTACAACGATTGGGCGCAATCAATCTGGCGGCAATTGAAGAGCATGAACAACAGACGGAGCGTAAAGTTTATCTTGATGCGCAACATGATGATTTATCTGAATCTTTAGAAACCCTGGAGGGGGCTATTCGTAAGATAGATAAAGAAACCAGAACGCGATTTAAGGAAACTTTTGACAAGGTTAACTCTGGGATGAAAGAGCTTTTTCCAAAAGTTTTTGGAGGAGGGCATGCTTATCTTGAGTTAACTGGAGATGACTTATTGGATGCTGGAGTCACAGTAATGGCAAGGCCACCCGGGAAAAGAAATTCTACAATTCACCTGCTTTCAGGGGGGGAAAAAGCACTAACGGCGCTTTCACTTGTTTTTTCAATTTTCAGGTTGAATCCTGCACCTTTTTGTATGTTAGATGAAGTTGATGCTCCTCTGGATGATGCTAATGTCGGACGTTTTTGTAAGCTGGTAAAAGAGATGTCAGAAACGGTTCAGTTTATTTATATTACTCATAACAAAGTCACAATGGAGATGGCGAGCGCTCTGGTTGGAGTGACTATGCAAGAGCCTGGCGCGTCTCGACTTGTAGCGGTTGATGTTGATGAAGCTGCGCAATTAATCGCTTAACCAGATAAGAGGTCTATTAAAATGGATTGGGAAATCAGAATTGCACTAATTGTTACAGGCTTGCTGGTCATTGGTTTTATTTTTTTTGACTTTAGCCGGAAAAAAAAGAAGCAAGAAGAAAAGCAACGTTTGATTGAACAGATGCGTGTTTCTTCTGAACAGGTCGATTCAGCGGGTTATGATTATGTTGGTGTCGGTAGTCCACGTAAAAAAAATAACGCTTCTGGAGATGACAGGGCAAATCCTGTCAATGACGCTGGTACTAAGATGTCAAATACTAAGGTCTCTGATACTAAGGTCTCGGATACTAAGGTCTCGGATACTAAGGTGCCAGATAATAACGCTTACGAACAGGAACCTGAAAGTGCAGCAGGCAGCATTCAGGTTGATTCAAATGAAAGCTCAACACCTGAACGGAATAAAATACGGTCGGAGAGTGATGTCGCCGAACAAGTTTTATCACTGATATTAAAAGCAGATGAAGGAACAACATTTAAAGGTAGCGAATTTTTACCTTTGCTTTTATCACAGGGATTAAGACATGGTGAGATGGGAATCTTTCATCGTCACGCTGGCGCATCTGGTAAACCCGGTTCTGTAATATATAGTGTTGCCAACGCAATAAACCCTGGTACATTTGATCTAAAGAATATTGAAATTTTTGAAACACCTGCATTTGCATTTTTTCTGACACTACCTGGCCCCGAGGATAGCATTATTGCTTATGAAGGAATGATCAGAACGATGATGTTATTAAAAAAAGAACTTGGAGGGGAAGTGCTGGATGAAGACAAAATACCTTATACTGAAGAAAAACATTTCAGTCAGATAGAAAAAATACAAAATAATTTAACTGAAACGTCATGTTAATAAAAAGTAAGTATCAATTTATTTACAAAATAATTTCTATTAAAACAGGCAATAAATTTGAGATTTTATTTTGTGGGTTAGTCGATAAATAATATCTCGCAACGGAATTATTGTTGTTTGTTTTTTTTTCTTCCCTTTGATTATTCCTGAAAATAAATC
>JADGFG010000125.1:8594-13863 GCA_016743995.1 Kangiellaceae bacterium
AAGTAACTTTGTTGTAAAAAAATAGTGAAATCATTTTTTACAAGATCGATTTAGATTATTGAGCTAATTTCTTATTAAAACTGAGACTTCACTCACACAAAACTCAGTTATCCGACCTATTAATAATGAAATCTTGTCCTATGCTTACTGTGCACATTAGACAAATATTGTGCATGTTTTATGGGCCGTCAGGTTCGGAAAATATTTAAGAATTAATATGAGGATTCTTGTATGTTAGAGTTAAAACATCAATGGGCAACATTTAGAAAAGGACGAGTTAAAGTTAAAGCTTGTGCTTGTTGCGGTGATTTACATTTGCCCAGTAATTCGGAGCAGAATTGTAGGGACACGAATGTGCTTGATAGTCAGATTGTTAAGGCCGGATACCGGCTTTATGGCGGGCATGCAACTTTATATAATGACAATGATGTTATAACTCCCAATAACCCTGCTTATAGCGATAACGCCCTGGATAAAATTTTGGCGGCAGGTTAAATCTGTTTCAAATTTTCGCTGTTATTGAAGATGGATGAAGGATTTATAGAATAATTAATATGGAAATGCCAGATTCATGTGTCAAGAATCTGGCGGTTGCGTTCGTTACTGTCGAGAAATAAACTCATGGAGCCATTTGTTAACTTCATTGTGCCACTGGATACTATTTGCGGGGCTTAAAACCCAGTGATTTTCATCAGCATAATAAAGAAGTTTACTTTTGATACCTTTTCTCTGAAGTGCTGTAAAGGTCGCCAGTGATTGAGTAACTGGGATTCGATAGTCGAGCTCTCCCTGAACAACCAGCATTGGAGTTTTCCAGTTATTAACGTAGTTAACCGGGTTGAATTTCTCGTGTTTTGACGGTGATTTATAATAAGGACCGCCATGTTCTTTTTCAACAAACCAGAGCTCTTCGGTGGCATAATACATCATTCGGTTATCAAAAATACCATCATGATTGACCAGGCATTTGAATCGGTCTGGCCAGTTGCCAGCAATCCAGTTAATCATATAGCCCCCATAAGAAGCGCCTAATGCACATACGTTATTTGCATCGATGTAGCTAAAAGTTTTTGTCACATACTTAAGACCTTTTTGTAGATCAATAAATGGTTTACTACCCCAGTTTTCAGAAATTGAATCGGTAAACCTTTGTCCATAACCTGTTGAACCATGAAAATCGATCATTACTGATACAAAACCTTGTCCTGCATAAGTTTGTGGGTTCCAGCGATAATGAAAGTGGTCGCCAAAACTACCTTGTGGTCCACCGTGGATGAGAAAGGCCAGAGGATATTTTTTGCCCTCAACATAATTAGCTGGTTTCACGATGTAGCCATATACCTTTTGATTGTTCCAGCCTTTAAAATTAAATTGTTCGTAATTTCCAAATGCGATGGACTCAAGTTTCTTTTTATTATTAAAGGTTAGTTGTTTTTGATTTTTACCAGCCACACTGGCTGTATAAAGTTGAACAGGACTTTTTAAAGAGTCTTTGGCATATACAATTTTATTTTTTCCAACGTTGAGTTGAGATACGGTGCCGTTACTATTCAATAATTGTCTGGATTTTTTTGCAATATCAAATTTCCATGCGGCGCCCTTACCAAGGTGAGCCCCGGTGAGATAAAGAGATTTGTCATCGTGTGAAAACTGTAAACTATCAAATGAACGATCCCCGTGCTCAGTAATTCTTTTGGTAATACCAGTCCTCAGGTCTTTGATAATGACTTCAAAACGGTCGGCTTCAAAGCCTGGACGTCGCATCGCAAGGTAAGCCAATTTATGTCCATCATGACTAAGTACTGGTTGTGTGTCCCAGGCTTTATTATTTTTAGTCAGATTTATCGCCCTGGAAGTGTTATTGACAGAGATACGATAAATATCAAAATTGGTGGAGGTTGGTTCAACTGCATTTTGTAGCCGAGCTGAAAAGTATACGACTTCTCCGTTTGCAGATATTTCATACTCAGCATTGCTGCCGAATGGATCTGAAGGAACGTTAGCATTGACTGACTTTGAGATGGCGGTTACATTTTTATTTTTTAACTGAGCCTGTTTGTTAAGCTGAACTAAAAATAGTTGTGATTGTTTTTTACCAATCCAGTGGTCCCAATGCCTGACAAACATTTTGTTATAAATAACGCCGGTAGCTTTACCTGATTTAGTTTTTTTATCTCTGGACTGAGTACATGCCAGGTCGTCACAGTCCGGATGAACATTCGCTGAAAAGACCATCGCTTGTTTGTTGGATGATATTTTAAAGCTGGTTACGTTCACAGGAAAGTGACTGACCTGTTCGACATTATGAGTTTTGGTATTAATTTTCCAGACCTGAGACTTTTTACTTCGATTAGAGATAAAATAAACGGTTTTGTCATCAAACCACAGGGGACTATGATCCGACGAGTGATGTGTGGTGAGTTGTTGAGTTTTATTATCGCTAATTCTGGTGAGCCAGATATCTGTGCGACCTTTGTTGGCTTTCAGATCCGTTTTGCGTAAAACATAGGCAATATGTTTACCATCAGGTGATAAAGTTGCTTCGCTGATACGCTCCAGTGAAACCAGGTCTTCGGCTGTAAAAGGACTATGATTGGCAGCAAACGTGGCTGTGATCAGCATATTAATGGATATAAATGAGAATAAAGATGCCAGTAATCGCCTGGATTTCATTATGTTAAGCCCAATGTTGGAGTGATAACTACTTTTAGTTATAAGGAGGCCTATTCTGCTGTGGCGGTTGTTTAATTACAAGCAAATACGCTGATATTGTATAGTTTTGACTCATGAAGCTCTTGATTCTTAATTAGTTATATTATTTCTAACAAATCAGTTGACAGTAATGTTAGAAGCCCTTAGAATTCCGGCCGGATTTGGGGCTATAGCTCAGCTGGGAGAGCGCTACACTGGCAGTGTAGAGGTCAGCGGTTCGATCCCGCTTAGCTCCACCATTTATTTCACAGGTATGGTTGTATTTTACTTTGAAAACTATCAAAAGGACTTTTGATCAAAAATGGTAAAAATCTTTTAGTCCCCTTCGTCTAGAGGCCTAGGACACCGCCCTTTCACGGCGGTAACAGGGGTTCGAACCCCCTAGGGGACGCCAATTTAGAAAGCCAGTCTTATGACTGGCTTTTTTTTCCATATTATTCATCCGATTAATCAAGTCTCGTCTTTATATTAATGCTTAACGCTTTTAGTGGTGATTTATATCATAGAAGTCTGTAACGATAGATTTTCGAGATAATTGCTGGCTGATACCGTGGCGATGATAGGTTATAATTACTAAATAATAGCTAACCTGACATTAAATCAGTAACTAGATAGAACAACAACTAACAGAACAACAGCTAATGATTTACGTACTGGCGAGGGTACGAGTGATTGTTTAAGTTGAAACCAGGTTGGAGCTTTTATTTGTTACCATATGTTAGCGGTTTGAATACGTTCGGCAACATTAAATCTTGTTAATAACAATGATTCATCGTCAGGTTAAGCTAATTGAACTGATTCGGTGAAGTGGGTTATTACAGTTAACATCAAAATATACTTATTTAATTAAGAATTTACTTAAGGCTAAGACGGAGAGCACAGGTGGCAACAATAAAACAGTCTGACTTTATTGATAGTGTAGAAAGCGCTCTACAATATATATCTTATTATCACCCTGAAGACTTTATTCAATCTTTATATAAAGCTTACCAGAAAGAAAAAAACCCGGCAGCAAAAGATGCAATTGCACAGATATTAATTAATTCTCGACTATGTGCTGAGGGTAAACGGCCTATTTGTCAGGATACTGGTATTGTGACTGCATTTGTGAAAATAGGCATGGATGTAAGCTGGGAAAGTGATTTAACCGTTCAGCAAATGGTTGATGAAGGAGTCCGTCGAGCCTATGCCTGCGTTGATAATCCATTGAGAGCGTCGATTGTTAAAAATCCGGTCGGCCCAAGGGTCAATACAAAAGATAACACGCCTGCTGTGGTTCATGTTGAAATGGTAGCGGGAAATGAGGTGGAAGTGATCGTCGCTGCGAAAGGCGGTGGCTCTGAAAATAAATCTAAATTTGTCATGTTAAACCCAAATGACTCTATCGTAGACTGGGTTTTAAAAACGGTCCCGACAATGGGAGCGGGCTGGTGTCCTCCTGGTATGCTGGGGTTAGGTATCGGTGGAACCGCCGAAAAAGCCATGTTGATGGCTAAAGAGTCTTTGATGGATCCTGTCAATATTCAAGAACTGATAGAAAAGGGCGCAGAAACGTCGGTAGAAAAGCTGCGGGTTGAGCTCTATGAAAAAGTTAATCAGTTAGGTATTGGTGCACAGGGGCTTGGGGGACTGACAACGGTTCTGGACATAAAAGTTAATGATTGTCCTACTCATGCTGCGTCTTTACCAGTAGCCATGATACCAAATTGTGCGGCTACTCGTCATGCGCATTTTGTTCTGGATGGCACAGGTCCTTCCTATCTTGAAGCGCCTTCGTTAGATAGCTGGCCTGTTATTACGCAGGAAGCGAGTGATAGCATTAAGAAAGTAAATTTATCAGAAATTACCCAGGCTGAAATTGAGAGCTGGAAGCCGGGCGACAGTTTGTTGTTATCAGGAAAAATTCTGACTGGAAGAGATGCGGCCCATAAGCGAATAAAAGATCTTCTCGATAGTGGGGAAGTTCTGCCTGAAGGTGTCGATTTTGAAGGCCGTTTTATTTATTATGTTGGACCTGTTGATCCAGTTGGTGACGAAGTGGTAGGACCCGCAGGGCCTACTACATCAACCAGAATGGATAAGTATTCCGAGATGATGCTTAATGATAAAGCTGAAGGTGGTCTGGGATTAATGGGAATGATTGGAAAGTCTGAGCGCGGTGACACTGCGCTGGAAGTGATCAGAAAAAATAAATCGGTCTACCTTATGGCTGTTGGCGGTGCGGCTTATCTGGTTTCTAAAGCCATTAAACAATCCAGGGTTGTTGCTTTTGAAGAATTGGGAATGGAAGCAATTTATGAGTTTGAAGTGGAAGATATGCCTGTGACTGTTGCGGTTGATACTCTGGGCGAATCGGTTCATAAGTCAGGACCTGCCTTGTGGAAGGTAAAAATCGAATAGGTAGAATTCTGGTTGAGTAATATAAAGAACAAATAATTATTGTGACGCTACGGATTGGCGTTCAATATAAAACGACTGTTTTTATTGTCATTTTTGTCGCTATTTTAGAATTATTCATAAATTGATATATTTATTAATTTTTTAAAAATAATAGTAG
>JADGFG010000126.1 GCA_016743995.1 Kangiellaceae bacterium
CATAAACACATTTAATACCTGTGTTTTTCTGATTAATGATTGCATCAATGGCCAACGCTGTTTTACCAGTTTGACGGTCACCGATAATTAATTCTCGTTGACCTCGACCAACAGGAATCATCGCATCAACCGACTTATAACCGGTTTGTACTGGTTGGTCTACTGACTGCCGTGCAATAACACCAGGTGCCACTTTTTCGACAGGGGCATTAATAACATTTTCAATCGGCCCTTTTCCGTCAATAGGACTCCCCAAAGCATCAACAACACGGCCAAGCATCGCTTCACCGGTTGGTACTTCAAGAATACGTCCAGTACACTTGGCTTTTTGTCCTTCGACAATACCAGTGTAATCACCCAGAACAACCGCACCTACAGAATCACGCTCAAGGTTAAGCGCTAAACCATATTTGCCATCTGGCAGTTCAATCATTTCGCCCTGCATAACTTCCGCAAGACCGTGAATTTTTAAGATACCATCAGATACACTGACGATTGTACCTTCATTTCGAGCTTCAGACACAACTTCAAAATCGTTAATTCGTTGTCTGATTAACTCACTAATTTCTGATGGATTCAGTTGCATGCTCATGCTCTGTTCCTTTATACGTTCAAAGTATCTGACAATTTGGCAAGCTTACCGCGAACCGAACCATCAATGACTAAATCTTCTGCTTTAATTATCAAACCACCCAGTAAGTCAGAATCTATATCGACACTGACATCAACCTGTCGACCTAATCGGGCCGCCAGCTTTTCTTTTAACTGAGTAATTTGCTGCTCATTTAACTCTATTGCTGAAGTGATTTGCGCTTCAATCGTTTTTTCAAACTCGCTACGCAAATAATTAAACAACACTTCAATCTCAGGTAAAGCCAAAAGACGATTATTTTTCGCTAATAACTTAATAAAGTTAGTACCATGGCTATCCAGTTTGTCTTGACAAACTTTAAGCATCGCGTCTTTTTGGTCTTCGATAGTAAAATGAGGGCTTGTTAATAGCTGTTGCATCAACTCATCACTCACTACCAGAGCTGCAAGCGCTAACATATCTGACCATTCAGCCAGTTGTTTTGCTTCTAATGCATGCTCAAATGCAGCTTTTGCGTAGGGTCTTGCAAGCGTTGTTAAATCAGCCATGTGCCACCTTCATTTATATTTGCGCTGCTCATAATGACTAAAGTTCAGCAACCAGGCTATCAAGAATATCTGCCTGGGCAGACGCATCAATACTACGCTGTAATATTTTTTCAGCGCCAGCAACAGCCAATACAGAAACCTGTTTACGAAGTTCTTCACGTGCTCGATGAACTTCCTGCTCTATTTCAGCTTGTGCGCCAAGCTTAATTTTATCAGCTTCAGCTCTTGCATCATCTTTTGCAGAATCAACAATTTCTGAATGACGTTTCTTAGCCTGGTCTAACAACTCAGCAGCTTTTTCTTTTGCGTCACGCATTGTTTCCGCAGCGCTCTTTTTCGCCAGTTCTAGATCGAGCTGACTTTTATCAGCCGCATCCAGACCTTCTCTGATTTTATCCTGACGCTCTGTAATGGCGTTATCTAAATGTGGCCATATATATTTCATCGTAAACCAGACAAATATAATCATTGCGACTGTCTGGCCAATCAGGGTCATATTAAAATCCACAGCAATCTCCTCCTAATGTCGGTTAATTTTAAGACTCAAGAGTGATTAAACTGCGACTTTAGCAAGCTGCTCAACAAAAGGATTTGCAAATGTGAAGAACAATGCGATACCAACACCGATCATTGCTACGGCATCAAGTAAACCAACAACGATAAACATTTTTACCTGAAGCATTGGCGCTAATTCTGGTTGACGGGCAGCACTTTCAAGGAATTTACCACCTAAAAGCCCCATACCAATACCTACACCTAAAGCACCAAGGCCGATAAGGATAGCTACTGCGATTGCGGTAAAACCGATTACTGTTTCCATTTATGTTCTCCGAGTAAGGATAGTTAAGTTTAAATTAAATAATTAATTAGTGATCTTCATGAGCAAGACTGAGGTAAACCACAGTCAACATCATAAAAATAAAAGCTTGTAAAAATGTTACCAGTACGTGAAGCAATGACCAGCCAAAATGTAGAGGTATCTGATAAAGCCCCATGAGTGCGATAAGAATATAAATCAGTTCTCCCGCATACATATTACCAAAAAGTCGTAATGATAATGAAATTGGTTTGGCCAGTAAAGCTGCGCCTTCCAAGATAAGATTCACCGGAATCGCAGCCCAGTGATTAAAAGGATTAAGTGTAAGCTCTTTGCTGAAACCCTTAATTCCTTTTACTTTAATGCTATAAAATATAATCAGAATAAAAACCGATAATGACATGGCAAATGTCACATTCACGTCAGTGCTAGGCACAACTTTCAGAAAAGGTATGCCAATGGCATGAGCCAGCCCCGGGATCCAGTCAACGGGGATAAGGTCCATAATATTCATCAGGTACACCCACATGAATATCGTTAAACCCAGCGGCGCAATCATTTTATTCTTACCGTGAAATGTATCTTTCACATTGGTACCAACAAAATCGATAACCAGCTCTACAAATGCCTGGAATTTGCCTGGTACTCCAGTTGTCGCTTTTTTTGCGGCCCGACGAAACATAAACAGGAAAATGGCGCCAAGCAGCACAGAGAAAAATAAACTATCAACATTAAACGTTGAAAAATTTTCTTTACAGAGCTTTGGGTTTTCAGTGGTGTTAAAAGCCCAACCCTGCTCAGTTGAACAAAATTGTAGATTTTGAAGATGATGCTTTATGTAACCGGAACTCGTTTGTTCACTCATAAACTTATTAGTCCTGTTTCTAATAGGTCTTGATAATTACTGGCGCTAACCACTGGGTTAATAACGCCGCTATATAGCCTGTTAAGACAAAAACTTCAAAACCAGAATTCAAGACAAAAGCAACAATCAATAAAACCACTGCCAATACTATTTTCACGGTCTCGCCAAAATAAAAAGCGCTAACAATCTGTTTATTAGCCTGTGCTCCAGATTTTGAAAATGCCTTAAAAACGAAGTAGATGTTGGCTAACCAGACAGCCACTCCGCCTGACAACAATGCTATTGCTGCCTGAAATTCTTTTAAAAGACCTATACCAGATACAACCAGAATAATGATGAGTTGTACAAACAGGAGCTTTTTTGCTTGCAGGTACCCAGATTTGATTAAAGCTGAACTCATATATTAATGTTCTTTACACAACCTTAAACAAAACCAGATCCGTGATTTAATCCTGCCAATGCAATTTAAATGCATATCAACATTAAACCAGGCAGATGAAAAACATCCACTTAATTGCGGCGCAAATTATAGAGATCTAAGCGTTTATTGGCAAGTTACTCTTGAGTTAATTCGCTGAAATCAATAGAAAAATAAGTGGGTTAATAAGAAGCTTTAAAGGTCTACGCATTATTCGTAAAGATAAAAAACTTAAAATAACAACGTAACTCATTGTAATTAAACAACATTTACTTAAACTTATCTTTCATTTCAACAAAAACAGGAAAGGTGCTTAAGTATTTAACGGTATATATCATCATTCAATTAAATATCCAGAGTCACGTCTGATTTTAAATAAGTTGTACAAGTAAGGATATAACCTTCATTTTTTCTATCCTGATGTAACCCAGTTTCGTTAACAGTAATCACTTCACCAGAAACTTTGTTTACCTGGCAAGCACCACAATTTCCTGTTCTGCAGGAAGACTCAATGGCAATTCCCTCAGCTTCAATTCTTTCCAGCAAATTTTCTGTTGCTTCAACACTCACCGTTTTACCTGTTTTGCTAAAAGTCAGATTAAATGGGCCCGTTGCTAGCTTCTTATCCTGGGTATTTACCGGTTGTTGCGTTTCAATCTGACTTGCTTTTTTCTTGCCCCCTGGATCAAAAGACTCATCATGATAAGCATTCATATCAAAGTTCAATGCCTGCAAGCAAGATTTTACGTTGAGCATAAAGGCTTCCGGGCCACAACAAAATACTGTTCTTTCTGTTAGATCAGGCACAAGCTCCAGCAAAAGGTTTGAATTAATTCTACCTCGTCGTCCTAACCAGTTTTCCTTTAACCCTGGCTGTGTACAAATAACTTCCAGCGAAAAATGCGGATTCTGATAATCCATTAATGCCAGCTCTCGACGAAAGATAATATCTTCTGTTGATCTGGCCCAGCTCAAGAATTGTATATCTTTGCTGACGGCCTGGTCACACCAGAAGCGTGCCATAGACATCATCGGCGTAATACCTGAGCCAGCTGAAATCAACAATACTTTATCTGATGAAATATCCAGACAGTTAAATTTTCCTGCCGGACCACGAAACTCAAGCTCTGTGCCTGGTCGAACATGATCATGCAACCAGGGTGAAACTTTACCGGTATTATCCAGTTTAACCGTCAAATCAATGACGTGTGGTCTTGTTGGGGAAGAGGCTACCGTATAAGAACGATTATATTTTTTACCCGCTATTTCAAGCTGAATCCCAATAAACTGACCGGGTTTAAAATGAAAAAGCTGTGCGGGTTTCGCGACAAACTGAAATGTTTTTACATCAGGCGTTTCCTGAATGACATTCAAACAAGTCACAAGGGTCTTACGACTGGCCCATGATTCTAACGACTTTAAATGGCTTAAATCTGTGATCATATTTTTAAACTTCTAACTTTCTAAACTTTAACAATTAAAAAAGGGCTTTTCGGCCCTTTTGTTACTTTATACGGCAGCTAATGAACTGCACTTAAATTAATAACGGTTAATTTAAACTTATTGTTGCTCAATTCCCATATGTTTCAAAATACCATCAAGCTCATCCAGACTACTATATTGAATAGAAATCTTTCCTTTTCCTTTTGCGCCATGAAGTATTTTTGTAGGTGCGCCAATCTTATCGGTAATATTTCTTTCCAGTTGAATTATATGAGGATCGGTTTCTTCAGGTTTAACCTGTTCTTTCGGCGCAAGCTGTTTTCTGACCAGCTTTTCAGTTTCTCTGACCGTTAAACCTCGTGAAACGACGGTTCTTGCCACTAATGTCTGTTCATCACTGGTCAACGATAATAATGCTCTTGCATGACCCATTTCCAGATCTCCTCGCTCAAGCATAACGCGACAAGCTTCGGTCAATGTCAACAAACGTAATAGATTGGTCACAGTAGTACGACTTTTACCAACAGCATCTGCGGTTTGCTGATGAGTCAGACTAAATTCTTTCATCAACCGCTGTAACGCGGTTGCTTCTTCCATAGCATTGAGATCTTCTCGCTGTATATTTTCTATCAGCGCCATTGCGATAGCAGCTTCATCTGGAATTTCTTTAACCAGACAGGGAATAACAGCTAATTGTGCCAGTTGAGACGCTCGCCATCTTCGCTCACCGGCAATAATTTCATATTTGTCTTTGCCAATGGCGCGAACAACTATCGGCTGAATAACCCCCTGGGCTTTAATGGAACTGGCCAGCTCTTCTAATGCCTGGTCGGTCATTATTTTACGCGGCTGATACTGCCCTGGTTGCAACGCTTCAACAGGCAGTTTTTGCAATTCTCCCTGTATATTAACTTTTGTTACTTCATCGCCCGTTTCACTACCAGACTTTTTTGGCTTACTTAAAAATGCGTCAAGCGGGGACCGGCCAAGTTTCTTTTTCATTAAGATTCTCTATTTATTATTGTTCGAGTGTTTAAGCCATTGTTTCAACAGAAGATTCCTGACGTCTAATCATTTCACCAGCAAGCGCCAGATAGGCTTTTGCACCGCGTGATAACCGATCATACAATAACGCCGGTAAGCCATAACTGGGCGCTTCTGCCAGACGAATATTTCGCGGAATAACCGTTCGATAGACTTTGTCTCCGAAATGTTCGTGTAATTGGCCGGAAACCTCAACAGACAAACGGTTTCTGGGGTCATACATGGTTCTTAAAATACCCTCAATCTCAAGTTCGGGATTAACCTGTTCAATAATTTGCTCAACCGTATGTAATAATGCGCTAAGTCCTTCCAGTGCATAATACTCACACTGCATCGGGATCATGACGCTGTTAGCAGCAACTAAAGCATTAACCGTTAAAATACTTAACGAAGGCGGGCAGTCTATAAAAATGTAATCAAACTCATCAACTAAAGGCGCTAATGCATCTTTTAATCGAGATTCTTTATTTTCCGCCGTTAATAAGTGAGCTTCTGCGACTGCCAGGTCAGAATTTGAAGGAATAATGTGGATACCAGCCTGTTCGGCATTAATCACACACTCTTTAGCCTGCTTTTCACCAGATAAAACATCTAAAATATGAAATTCAAGCTCGTCTTTATCAATACCGCAACCGCTACTGGCATTTCCCTGCGGATCCAGGTCGATAAGCAACACCTTGCGTTTGGTAGCAGCGAGCGACGCAGCAATATTGATACTGCTGGTTGTTTTACCAACCCCACCTTTTTGATTTGTAACTGCTATTATTTTACCCACAAGGCACCTCTATTAATCTTCTAGCACATTATTTATTCTGGTCGTTATCCAACTATAAATCTTAACCAGTTGTTTTATATCACTTTGATTTAAATATTGCTGATTATTATCACAATACGAAAAACAATAAACCATTCATTATAGAATGATTCCAACAAGGATCAATCATTTCGTCTTGCAAGCTCAACCAGACAGCGTTCAGCTTTTACACCAGGTATTTTAAGTTCAGTTATTTTAACCGTTTTAACGTCATCAGGTAATTCTTGCATCTCTTCATTGGAATAAACGCCTTTCATAGCCATCCATCGACCATCTTTATTTAGCAGCGATTTTGTCAGGTTAACCATATCTGAAATCGAAGCAAAAGCTCTAGAAACAATCGCGTCATAATCACTGATAGGATGATTTTCTACTCGAGAATGAAAAACTTCAACATTTTTCAAAGACAACTGATGTATCTGCTGACGAATAAATCTGATTTTTTTACTATTACTATCAAGTAGATGAAACTGCCTTTCCGGTAACGCAATCGCCAATGGCAACCCCGGGAAACCAGGTCCTGTTCCTACATCTAGTGTTTTTTCAAAAGACCAGCCAGGAACAATGGCCAGGCTATCTAACAAATGTAACTTAACGACATCCTGTTCATCTGTGATAGCAGTCAGGTTATAAGCAGAATTCCATTTTAATAATTGGCTCTGAAGCGACAACAGCTGTTCTATTTGAGAAGAGCTTAATGAAATCCCCAGACGGTCTATTCCCGAAATAAGTAGTTCTTTCATTAACTTTGCTCTACTTTCGGGTTAACTGACAAAGATTCAGTATCTGAAGACTCAGTACCTGACAGCCTGATCTTTCGCTTTTTAATCGTAATTAACAACATTGAAATTGCCGCAGGGGTAATACCTGAGATTCGACTTGCCTGACCAATCGTTTCAGGTCTGGTATCACTCAGTTTTTGAATAATCTCATTGGAAAGCCCGCCAATCTTCGAAAAATCAAGTTGTGCTGGAATTTTCAAATTCTGTTGTTTTTTATTACGCTCAATTTCATCGAGCTGTCTATCAATATAACCCGCATATTTTGCCTGAATTTCAACTTGTTCCTTAACCGGCTCTGGTAAACCGTCACCAACACCTGGTATCGCTTCAACTAGAGCTGCATAATCAAGCTGTGGTCTTTTTAACAAATCCATCTGACTATATTCTCGTGACAGCGGTTTTTCCAATAACTGATTTATTTTTTGTGCTGAAGGTGAATTACTTTGCACCCAGCTAGACTTCATACGTTCGATTTCAAGATTAATCAAATCTCTCTTTGTCGCGGTTAGTTGCCATAACGCATCACTGAGTAACCCCAGTTCATGAGCTTTTTCTGATAATCGCAAGTCTGCATTATCTTCCCTTAAAATCAACCGATATTCAGCTCTAGAAGTAAACATACGGTATGGTTCCTGAGTTCCACGAGTAATTAAATCATCAATCATGACACCAATATAGGATTCATTGCGTGACGGAGACCAGGATTCTTTTTCTTGCACCAGTAAAGCAGCATTTAATCCTGCAATCAGACCCTGAGCAGCCGCCTCTTCATAACCCGTTGTACCATTAATCTGACCTGCAAAAAATAAGCCCTGAATATGCCGAGTTTCCAGAGAAGCTTTTAACTCTCTTGGATCAAAATAATCGTATTCAATTGCATAACCAGGACGAGTAATATGCGCATTTTCAAAACCTTTAATTGACCGCACAAAAGCCATCTGCACGTCAAACGGTAGACTTGTTGAAATACCGTTAGGATAAACTTCAAAAGTTTCCAGCCCTTCGGGCTCAATAAATATCTGGTGAGAGTCTCTTTCAGAAAAACGCGTTATTTTATCTTCAATAGAAGGACAATACCTGGGGCCAACTCCTTCGATAATGCCACTGAACATCGGAGAACGATCAAGACCTCCTGAAATAATCTCATGAGTACGTTTGTTCGTATGTGTTATATGACAGGGAATTTGCTGCGGATGCTGAGAAGCCTTACCGGTAAAAGAAAAAACTGGCACAGGAGAATCACCATGTTGTGGCTCGAGCTCTTTAAAATTTATCGAGCGCGCATCAATTCTTGGTGGTGTCCCTGTTTTTAAACGTTCAACATTAAAAGGTAACTCGCGTAGCCTTTCTGACAACCCAATCGAAGGTGGATCACCGGCTCTGCCCCCAGAATAACTGGATAATCCAATATGAATTTTACCATCCAGGAATGTACCCGCTGTTAACACAACTGATTTAGCGTTAAATTGAAGACCCATCTGGGTGACAACACCAACCACTTTGTCCTGTTGCAAAATCAGATCATCAACGGATTGTTGAAATATCTGAAGTAAGTCCTGGTTTTCTAACTGACAGCGAACATAATTTTTATATAATGTTCTATCAGCCTGAGCACGGGTAGCTCTGACTGCCGGGCCTTTACTGGCGTTGAGCCTTCTAAAATGAATACCAGAATGATCAATCGCTTTCGCCATCACGCCACCCAGAGCATCAATTTCTTTAACCAGATGACCTTTGCCAATTCCGCCAATTGCGGGATTACAACTCATTTGTCCTAGTGTTTCGATATTATGCGTAATCAGTAGTGTGCTGGCACCCGTTCGAGCAGCAGCTAATGCTGCTTCAGTACCCGCGTGACCACCACCCACTACAATTACATCAAAACTCTTATCATAAATCATCAACAATACCGCGAACTGGAAGTGGAGGGGGATTCTACCTAAATCAGTCTAATAAATGAACAACCTTATCATGATAAATCAAAATTTCAGGTAATTACTCCGCTTATACCCAAACTCCTTGAAAAGGGCGAGCCATTCTCTTCAAGTTGCGCTTTGTTCAAACTAAAGTGCTGAACACTGAAACCTGCATTTCCAGGGAGTTTGGGTATATTAGCTCTGTTTGTATTGTTAGCACTTACTTACCAATACAAAAGCTTGAAAATATTTTTCCTAACAGATCATCAGAGGTAAATTCACCGGTTATTTCATTTAAACAATTCTGGGTTAGTTTAAGCTCCTCAGCCAGAATTTCGCCCGCTGCCATTCCGGTTAATTGAGCATACCCTGTATCAAGATGCTCGCTGGCTCTGGTTAAGGCATCAATATGTCGTCTTCGTGCCATAAACACGCCACTTTCTGAGGCGTTATAACCAATAACCCGCTTCAGATGCTGTTTTAATAAATCCAGCCCGGTTAATTCACTGGCAGACATCGTTACTGTAACCAGGTTTTCTGACTCACAGACATCCGGTAGCTCACCGGTCAGATCACACTTATTTCTGATCTGGGTTACAGGTGGTAAGCTGATATCACTATCGAGCAGTTTACTTAATGTTTGCTCAACATCTTCAATTTTTTCTTCAGCAGCATCCACAACCAGTAAAACTCTATCCGCCTGTTCTATTTCCCGAGTTGCTCGCTCAATGCCTATTTGTTCAACTTTATCTTTTGCTTTACGCAAACCAGCAGTATCAATGATATGCAGAGGCAAGCCATCAATACTAATCTGTTCAGTAAGTACATCACGAGTCGTTCCCGCAATATCAGTCACTATTGCAGACTGTTTGCCGGAAAGTGCATTGAGCAAACTGGACTTACCTGCGTTCGGTTTACCAGCAATAACAACTTTCATCCCTTCTCTAAGCAAGCTACCCTGCTGTGCATTGCGCATTAACTCAGCAAGATCCTGAATGATATCAGTAAGTTGCGAAACCACGTTGTCGTCAGCAAGAAAGTCAATCTCCTCCTCAGGAAAATCGATCGCTGCTTCAACAAATATTCTTAGTTGAACAACTTTTTCTACCAGAAGATGAACTTTATTTGAAAACTCACCATTAAGTGAGCGCAGCGCTGAAATAGCGGCCTGTTTCGAGCCACTATCAATGATATCTGCAATCGCTTCAGCCTGTGTCAGATCCATTTTATCATTATAAAATGCTCTCTCTGAAAACTCGCCAGGCCGAGCGAGGCTGGCACCGCACTGCAAAATGCTTTCCATCAGCATATCCATCACAACAGGACCACCATGTCCCTGAAACTCAACAACATCTTCTCCAGTAAAGGAGTGAGGGCCCTGGAAAAAGATAGCAATACCAACGTCTAACTGTTGACCGGAACGATCGATAAATGGCAAATAAGTCGCCTGACGTGGAGTAAGCGATTTGCCCAGAATTTTACTAGTTATATCTCGTGATAGTGGACCAGAAACTCTGACAATAGCAACACCACCTTTCCCAGGAGGTGTTGCAAGAGCGACAATCGTTGACTGGTTTTGAGTCATTATTGATAATCAGACGGTCTGAATAGCATGTTATTTTTTCTTTGCTTCCATCTCTTTATTAAACTGGTTAGTAATATAAAGTTGTTGTGCAATTGAAATTAAATTATTCATTAACCAGTAAAGCACCAGGCCTGCAGGAAAAAATACAAAAAACACCGTCATAAATACCGGCATCATCTGCATCATTTTTTGTTGCATTGGGTCCATCGTCGGTGCAGTGGGTTGCATTTTTTGCATCAGATACATACTGGCCCCCATAAGCAGAGGAAGAACAAAGTAGGGATCTTTTACTGACAAATCAGTAATCCACAACATAAATGGTGCATGTCGCAACTGAACACTTTCCTGCAAAACCCAGTAAAGTGCGATAAATACTGGCATTTGTATTAATAATGGAAAACAGCCCCCCAGAGGATTAACTTTCTCTGTTTTATAAAGTTCCATCATTTTCATCGACATTTGCTGACGATCGCTACCATAACGCTCTTTCATGGCTGCCATTTTCGGTTGCAATAAGCGCATTTTTGCAAAAGAACGATATTGTGCTCTGGCCAGAGGGTATAAAATTGTTTTTATCGCTAAAGTAACAAGAATAATTGCAGCAGCCCAGTTAATAACAAATCCCTGAAAAAAGACTAAAAGATAAAATATTGGCTGACCAATCCACCATAAAAATCCATAATCAACAGTTAACTCCAGACCTTTTGCAATTTTCTCCAGATCCGCCTGTATTTTTGGACCCACATAAAATCGAGCGGCAAATTCTGCTGTTTGCTGTGGCTCTATCCACTGCCAGTCCTGTGTCAGTCTGATTTGAACAACACCTGCTTTACCTTCATCTTTAGTGGTATCAATTTTATTATCTGTATCAGACTGTGGAACCCAGGCTGTTACAAAATAGTGCTGAAGAAGTGCAATCCAGCCATCTTTTGTCTGATCTGACAGGTCTTTTTCCAGAAGATCATCAAATTTATATTTAGTATATTTAGAATCCGCCGTGTAGTAAGCAGGACCAAGATAAGATTGCATACCAAAACCTTCAGAAATTTCATTTTCTGGTGCTAACATATCTCTTCTTATTGAGGTAAACATTCTGTTAGCAATTTTTTCTGAGCTGTTATTTTTAACCAGATACTTAACGTCCGTCAGATATTGTCCCCGATAAAAAATAAAACGTTTGGTATATTCAACACCTTTTGGATTTATCCATTTAAAATCAACTTCAAGTGAGTCTTTATTTTCCTTTAGCTCATATCTGGTCTGTTCTGAAGAAAAAATGGCTTTGGTATTTTTATAATCAGGAGCACCCTGCCCAAAAAGCCCAGACAAAGCTAGAAATGTTCGCCCATTTCTATTCTCAAGAATATTTATTGGCAACGAATCAGACTTCAAAGTTTCCTTATAATCTAATAATTCTGCTGAAATAAAGTTACCTGAAACTGGAGAGATTAAAACTCTTAATGTATCAGTAATCACTTCAACCGGTTTTCTATGATTCTTCGTCAACTCATTAATAACCGTGTTTTCAACTGCTGACGGTAATTCAGCGGACAAATCAGTTGATAACTCTGATTGAGTTTGATTATTACTTTGCGTAACCTGGGGCGCATAATCTTCTAAGGAAGCTTCAATTGGCGGCTTGGTCACTGGCTCTGGTTTATTATCTTCTTGCCAGGCGTTATAAATTAAAAACGTTAAAAAAGCGAAGAGTATGAATAGAAAGGTACGGGCTGATTCCATAGTGAGTTTAATCTCTTATATTAATGCAGATGACTGCATTTTTGCTTTAAATCTTGCTTCGGTTCTGGGTCAGGTACATTGTCAATACCGCCAGACGTTAACGGATTACAACGAATAATACGCCCGATGGTCATAATCGAACCCTTAAAACAACCATATTTTTGAATGGCTTCTATCGAATAACTGGAACAGGTTGGATAAAAACGACACTCTCCACCGATAAACAAGCTCAGTGTTTTCTGATACAGGCGAATTAATGATATCAGGATTAGTTGCATCGTTTTTTGAATCTTTCGAACAGATTATTTCGAAAACTGATTATATCCTTTTTGGACAGTTGGGCGATATCTCTTCTGGTTAATATAACGATATCGTAAGCGTTCAGTTCAGATTGTTTCAACCGAAACTCTTCTCTTAAAAGCCTTTTGACATAGTTTCTCTGGAATGCAAAACGTAAATTTTTCTTCGCAATAACCAAACCCAGACGAGGATGATTGTAATCATTTTTACGTGCTAAAAGAGTAAAAGCTTTATTATGAACTTTAAAAGCTTTATCAAAAACACGACTGAAATCTTTTGCCGTTAAAAGACGAAGTTCCCGTTGAAATTGACAGGATTTATGAATCATCCTATCTCTCTCAGCAGGAACAACAAATTCTTTAAACTATTTGAAAAAACAAACAGTAATCAGGCACTCAGTCTCTTACGACCTTTTGCTCTACGTCTGTTAATCACTAAACGACCATTTTTTGTAGCCATACGTGCACGAAAACCATGGCGGCGTTTACGTTTTAATGTGCTTGGCTGAAAAGTACGCTTCATCTGCCTTTCCGATAATTAAATTAATATTAAACTAACCTGTAACTAACAATATTCATTAGCTACCTGTGTCGAGGGGCGCAAATTCTAGTGCATTCAAATTTTGCTGTCAATGCCTTTTCTGGTCATAAATCACTCTTAACTAGAAATTCATTCTGGTTTATTTGCCCTATTCTCAATATCAACACAATATCTAGTAAGATTTCTAAAAATATATAACTAGATATTCGATCTATCAAATTTTTATTTAATTTCATGTGGATAAAATTTATGCCGCTTTAGCGATGAAAAATGCAAAAATGACGCACTATTCGCTCAATCAACACAAACACTCCAAATAAAACAATTAAACCTAAGCTAATTTACCTGATAGTTATCAACACAACAAAAACAAAAATAAATAAAAAGATCTTATTTATTATATATATTATACTTTTCATTATTC
>JADGFG010000127.1 GCA_016743995.1 Kangiellaceae bacterium
GTCTATTTGAACCCTGACAAATCAAAAATGATGGGCCAAACTAACAAGGCGGCATAATATTATAACTTTAGGCGACAACTAGCTTGAAAAATACCGTCCTGAACGGATAATGGGATTCCGTCCTGTTTTAAGTGGTTTATGTTGGCATGATTAATGCCCTTTATATATCGTCTAATTTTAATTATGAGGTGATATATGTCGGTTAATCAAAATCCAGCGCAATCTACAGCGGCTAACTCAGAGCTGCCTGATGTTAAATCGTATTCATCAGTAAGCGCTGCTACACAAGTTAAAATCATGGAGCACTGCCTGTTTTTAAAGTCTTCAGAAAAAAAACAGACAGGAGTAAGAGCTGCAGTTAATGAAGCGGTTGTTTGCGTCGCTGGACTGGGAGATTGCGGTATCAATCTGATGGCCAGGTTTTCGAATAATATTCATCGAGTTATTGCGGTCGATTCAAGTAAGGAAATTGTAAATAGTATTTTAAATAATCAATTGAGCCGAATATCTGAGCCACATCGAAGTGATATTTCGAAAGCAAGGAGTGGCAAGCTAGTCAGTGCTACGACAGATCTGATAACCGCTGTTAAGTGTTCTGATATTACCTGTATTACCAAACCATTTTTTAGCAATGGCCTTAAAAGAGAGCAGGAGAAGCTCCAGATGGGTTCTGTTCTGACAAGTGTTGGGATTGGACTAAAAAGCCAGAAAAAATTTCATACCGTTTTATTTTTCGGAGAACCGCACTTCTTACTGGCGGAAAAATACTACATAACAATATTAGAGAAAATATCAGGAAAAAAATGCGGTAAGGATTTTGGCGTATGTGGCATTCTTGAAAGAGATGCTGACAAACATTCAAAGCTTTCAGCTTATATTCGGGTATTAGATCGTAATAGTGAACTGATTGTCAGACGTTTGTATAAGAATATTGAAATGGCGACGTGTTATTTTGACTATCAGGCCGGTTAGTCAAAAACGGAATCATGAGCATACAAGCATACAAGCATATAAGGAGAAATACATGATTAAGACCGCCGTAATACCCGTAGCTGGCTTCGGTACGAGAATGCTACCTGCGTCTAAGTCTGTTCCCAAGGAAATGTTGCCTCTGGCGGACAAACCTATCATTGACTTTATTATCAGAGAGTGTGTTCAGGCCGGTATTGAACAAGTTGTATTGGTTAGTCATGCCAGTAAGGTGAGTCTTGAAGATTACTTTGACTGTAATGAAGAACTGGAAATGCAGCTGATAAATTCAGGGAAAAAATCACTTCTCAATCGCGTTCGAGAAATTACACCAGAACAGGTGACAATTACATCAGTCAGGCAAAGAAAAGTGGCTGGACTGGGACATGCCATTCTGGCAGCTAAAAAAGTTGTTGGAAATCAGTGTTTTGCAGTCCTGTTACCAGACGTACTGGTGCATGCGGAGAATAAAAGTACTAACATTCTGGCACAGATGATTAATCAGCTTGAAAAAACCGCTAGTAGCCAGGTTTTGCTTGAACCTGTTGATGATGAACTGGTACCACTCTATGGAATAGCACAAGGGGTGAAAAATTTTTCGCAAAACGATTGTTTTCAATTATCAAACCTTATTGAAAAACCGGAACTTTCTGAAGCGCCTTCAAACCTCGCTGTCGTTGGAAGATATGTGTTTACACCGTCGCTGTGGGAATGCCTGGAAAATACCTCCACTGGTGTCGGTGGTGAAGTACAGTTGACCGACGCGATACAGCAACTTATCCAGGAAGAATTGGTTTATGGCTTTAAGCTAAAGGGGCGCACAATGGATTGCGGCAATAAACAGGGGTACTATCGCGCTTTTGTTGAGCAGGTGCTTTCCTCGGGAGGCAATGACAGGCAGGCGTTCTTGCAGTTTCTCAGAGAGGTTGTAGTGAAAAACATTAAGCCTGAGTCTGCGGACGTTATCGGCCACTTGATAAAGTCATTTTAATCAACATTGACTCTGAGAATTTAACCAGTCTTTCTGGTGAAGACATTAGTCGTCTGAAGCATCACTAGCCACTGCTGAACAATAATCATGAATAAACAGTAACCATGAATGAACAGAGCCGCCGCATTATGCGGCGTTTTTTTTACTATGAATATGCAAAAAATTCATGATCTGATGCAAATTGCAAATTGAAAAAATTATCGAATTGCAATATTAGCAGAATAATACCGGTATAGCATGCCGAAATCTGCAAAAAAATCGATTTATCAATGAGTTAAAGAGTTGGCAGGTAAGTTGCAAATATATCAGGAACCTTTAACAAACGTTAAAAAAATCGTCTGAAATAGATAGTGATAAACCCAAATTACAGATCGCTTAATCAGGTGCAAGAAAAAGGAGTGAGACAATGATCATGATATATAGCTGTAAACAACAAGTCGAAGAAGTAAAACTGATTGATAGTTTTACTGGTGATGATGCCAATCAGATTGAAGAAGAAATTGATTTTATTATTCACCGTGGTAACTCGAAATTGATGATTGATATGACCGAGTTAAAATCAATCGATATTAAAGCCGCTGGTTTTTTATTTAACTGTCTGAAAAAAACAAAACGACTTGATGGTGGTCTGGTTTTGATTAACCCGGGAAAGAAGGTTCGCTCGGTTCTGAAAAAGCTGAGGTTGACGGATGTTTTTTCTGTGTTTTTTTCCAGAGCTAATGCAATAAAGTCGTTGGCTTAGGCGGAGTTTGAGCAATGTGTCGTTTAATTATTCTGATTGTTTGCTTCATGATTTCATCGTGTAGCAATTTAGCTAAGGTGACTTATAAAGCTGAGATTGAAAATGATTATAGTGAGTCAGGTTTAAGCCGTCTGGTCGCTTCAATTCAGCGAAAGAGTAACGTGGTTGATACACAATATAAGATAAACCGATATACGCCACTCACTTTGTCACCTGGTGACAGATTAATCGTTAATATTGCTAACGGGAAACTATTTAATGGCGTTTATGAAATTAATATTGATGGCATGTTAACGCTTCCCTATATCAGTCAGATTTCAGTTGTAGGAAAAACCGTTAATCAGGTTGAGTATGAGTTGCGAGAACGATTGATTTCTGAGCGAATTTTCAGGCGAGAGAATATTCTCGTGAGCTGTAGAATTCAGCAGTGGTCCGCTGTCAGGGTTATGGTATCTGGTTCAGTCTTTTCTCCTGGCGGTGTTGTCATTAATAATCGAAGTGTTGAGCAAAAAAATTATCTACAAACGCAAAAAAATGGCGATTCTCCATTTGAGCGTTTTCTAACTACAGCAATAAGAAGCGCAGGTGGCGTAAGACCTGACGCAGATCTGAAAAAGATTAAAGTTATTCGTAACGGCAGGTTAAGTGAGTTTGATATTTCTGGCATTATTTATGGCAGTCAATTTGAGGATATTCCTCTGGTTGCAGGAGACCAGGTTATTGTTCCCTCTATAGGAATGGCTCAGCAAGAATTAATGAGACCTTCACAAATAACCCCGCCAGGATTTGATATTTTTATTTCAAATCTATCGACTCCTGCTGATAGTAACGCCAAGTCCGCCATTGGCAAGCACGCCAGAAGCATTCCATTTGGTACACGTTTATTAAGAGGCCTGATTTCTGCAAACTGCGTTGGTGGAACTATTTCAACCAATGCCTCAAGAATGGCCATTCTCGTATCAACGGATATCGTAACAGGACAAACAAAGGTGACTCAACGGTCGATTGAAGAGTTAGTTCGTAACCATAATAGAGATGAGTTTAACCCCTACCTGATGCCTAACGATGGAATTGCCTGTTATGATTCAAATGTTACCAATATAAGGGATGTGGCCAGAACCTTTAGCGATCTTTTTAATCCATTTTCATTATTGATAAACCTGAGCAAGGATAATTCATTATGAAAACTGGTCGGGAAAATTTTAGAATATTAAAGAAGATACTGCTCTGGACTCCTGTGAATAAAAATAGGAAACCCAGGTATATTATTCTTAGCGTCTTGCTATTAAGCAGTATCTGGTTAGTCTGTTTTGGATATTTAAAAATAGCAAAGCCGGTTTACAGAAGTGAATGGACTTTAATTCTTCCGGGAAAGGGCGTTGGGGCTAATATTAATCTTGTTGATATTGGGCAAACCTCAACAGCTTCCGCTTCGCCCTACTCAAATACCTCTACAAGTCCAAAAGCCAATTATAAAGCTTTTGCAATGAGTGAAGTGGTATTGAGAATGGCGGCTAAATCAATGAATCTTTCAATACATCAATTTGGTAAACCACGAGTTAAGCTGGTCGATCAAACTTCACTATTATACTTTTCAATACATGGTTCCTCGCCTGAAATTGCACAAGAGAAAGCAAAGGCGCTACACACAGCGTTGTTAGCCCTTCTGAATAAGCTAAGGCAAGACGAGTTGAACAAGCAGGAAGAAAGTGCGTTAACGTCACTTAACAGTTTTAAAAAGAAGCTTGAGCTCGCCAGTCATACATTAATTAATTTTCAGGCTGAATCAAATCTTGTTTCTATGGTTCAGTTTAATGAAGTTGTGCTGACTATTGAGCAACTGAGGAGAGAAAGGATTAATTCGTTAGCAACTCTGAAAGAACTGGAAGCAAAGACTCGTCGCCTGCAATTAAACCTTGGAATATCTGCCAGACAGGCGAGTGATTCGCTTGTATTGCAAAATGACAGAACTTTTCAAGAGGGAGTGGAGGTTTTTACCAAAGCACAGCAACAACTGCTGGTTAATCAGTCTAAATGGGGTGGAGGCCATCCTGAGGTTATTAAGGCGCGTACTCATTTTGAACAGGTAGATTTTACGTTGAAAAAAAGATTCTCACAGCTCGTGAGTTCGTCAACAAAAAAATATAGAACCCTGTTGTCTCTAAAAGGAGATAGTACGCGTAATCAGCTGTTGCAGGACCTGATTGAATATGATGTGTTAGCTCACGGATTAAAGCGAAAAGTCATTGAGCTGGACTTATTAATTGTTAAACTGGTCAAAGAGAGAAACCAGTTGACGATTCCTGCAGCTCGCCTGGATGAACTGATAAGAGAACATCAGGTTGCTGAAGCCATTTTTACCTCTGCACTCGCGCGAACCGATACATCCAGAACAGATATTTATGTCTCTTATCCATTAGTACAGGTTCTGGATAAACCCAATCTACCTGAGTCGCCAGGTTCTCCAGCAAAAATTTTTGTGCTTGCGGGTGGTTTTATTTGCTCAATCTTAACTATCACTGGATTGTTTTTATTATGGAAAAGAAAACCCTACATCCGAAAAATTTTGAAGAGCGTGTAGTCTGGTATTCAATTATCTGGACTTACCCATTCTACTTGCTTGGTGCACTTTACATCGTTGCACCAGTAATTGGCTGGGTGCTGTTAGCCTGTTTAATTAAAAAATTGATTTTACAGTCAAATTCAGGACCGCATGAAAGGAAAGTACTTATTCCGTGCGGTGTCTGGGTGTGGATAACTTGTATGTTATTTATGCTTGTTGCGCTATGGGCAGGTCATGCAGACTGGCAGCTGGGTACAGCAAAAACATTGAAATCAACAATTGGCTGGGCAAAAGGGTGGGCACTAATGGCTGTTTTTCCATTAGTGGGTTGTCTTGATATAAGACCTCAGATTATTTATAGAGCGACGACTATTGTCTGTCTGCAAAGCCTGATTATTTTTCCTGCTCTGGTATTGGCATTTTTACTAGGCATTCCACAAGAGCTTTATGTGTCGCCCTTACAAATTGTTGGTGGACCAGGCCCAGAGTTTTTTAGAGTCTCACTTTACAGTATTACGCCAGAGGGTGGAGTTCGTTGGTTTTTATTTGCTCCCTGGGCTCCAGCTCTGGGATTTGTTGCCTGTATCTTTTTATTATTTTCATTACAACAAAAAGGGAAATGGTTTTACATTGGGGTTGTTGGGAGTTTATTAATGATACTAATCTGTAAGTCGCGACTGGCGCTTGTGGCTTCAATAGCACTACCTGTTTTGCTTTATATATTGAGTAACCTGACTAAACTGGTTGTTATTTTTCAAGCGGCGGTCGGCACATTGCTTGGCGGGATGTTCGCACCTGAAATTATTTATTTTGTAGAAGGCATAAAGGATACATTTCGTGCGGCTCGTGCCGATTCTAGTCGAGTCCGAGAGGCTTTGGGGCGTATTGCGATAGACCGGTGGCAAACCGAAGCGCCGTTATGGGGACATGGGATTGTTGAGCGAGGACCTCATCTTGTGGAATATATGCCAATTGGTTCGCATCATAGTTGGTATGGCTTGTTGTTTGTAAAGGGGGCGGTTGGTTTTTTTGCGCTGGCTATTGCAATGCTCTTCAGCACGGTAATGCTTTTGATTAAAAGTCAATATAGTGATACCGCCAGGGTGGGATTAGGCATTGTTATCATTTTGTTTTTATATACTTTTGGCGAAAATCTGGAAATATTGTCCTACCTGTTCTGGCCCGGTCTTATTATTTTAGGAATAGCACATAAAGAGCAGCTTGCAGTCGTGTCAAACGAAACGGAACTGGATAAAGCAGAATTAAAGAGAGTAGCACTGAATAAATGTTCAGGCTTATAAAAAACATAGATAAAACGAAAAGAAATGAGGTTGTTGAGTTTACTGACAAAATTTAAGGAGCGGTAAGTGTTATGAGTATTATTTCTACGAAGTACCTTAAGGTGATTCGCCTTGTTCATAAAGTCAATGCTTTTTCAGCATGTTACTCAATGTTTTCTGATTTTAAATCAAAAATTATTAGCAAAATTCAGGGACGATTTATTCGCAATGCTGGCTGGATAGGTAGTGCAGAAATGTTTCATCGAGTGAGTCGCCTGATTACAACGGTGATTCTTGCGCGCTATCTGACACCTGTTGAATTTGGTGTTGCTGCAATGGCACTTACAGCAAATGAGCTAATTAAAGTGCTTGCCCAGAATGGTATTGGGGCCAGGATAATCAGAGCAACGGAACAGGAACTGGATGAAGTCTGTAATACCGCTTATCGATTAAACTGGTATTACTGCGGTTCATTATTTATCATCCAATGTTTAGTCGCCGTTGTTGTCGCATTTATCTACTCCAATTATCAGCTTTCTTCGCTGATCGCCTGTCTTTCTCTGGTTTATCTGATGATGCCTTTTGCTTTGGTTCAGGCATTCTTAATTCAGCGCCAAAACCGATTGAAAGTGACTGCGTTAATCTCCTCTGCACAAGTCACAGTGGATAATTTATTAACAGGTGTGATGGCTTTCCTTGGGTTTGGTGTCTGGTCAATTGTATTACCAAAGGTCATAGTAGCACCTGTCTGGATTTACGGAACACTATCACAGCAGTATTGGAAGTATACGCCAGGAAAGAAAATGAAAAATGTTGCTGGTATTTTGAGGTTTGGAAAAAATGTTCTTGGAACTGAACTGGCAAAAGTGCTCAGGTTAAGTGTTGATAACATTATTGTTGCATGGTATTTCGGTCTGGAAGTTGCTGGGCTATATTACTTTGCAAAAAATGCGGGTATGGGCATTAGCTTATCCCTGGTTTCGGCGTTTAATATCACATTGTTCGCACACTTGTGCGAATATAGAAAAAGTATATTGACGTTAAAAAAAGAGTTTATTCGTTCTCTGAAGATTATCAGCTTGTCTCTTATTCCTTTAATTATTTTACAGAGTTTACTGGCTCAGTGGTATGTTCCGGTGATTTTTGGAGAGCAGTGGGTACCTGTAGTTTCTGTTATGGCGATTTTGTGTCTCTCAGTGATACCGCGAATTTTTGGTGAAGCTGCTGGTGAGCTGTTAAAAGTGGTTGGTAATCCAGCGCTTGAATTAAAGTGGAATGTCTATTTTAGTGTGTTTTTTGTTTTGTCAGTTATCGCAGGGTTAGCTGGAGGGATTATTGGTGTAGCGATTGCCATACTGGTTTCGCACTTGTTATTTCCTGTTTATTGCTACTGGGTAGTTAATTATTGTTTAGCGCAAAAAAATCATTCAGTGCCGGTGTCTGACTAGCCGCAAAGCGGCAGGGTTTTTAATAAAGGAGATTTACTATGTCATTTTCAATTGTTGTACCCTTATATAATAAGGCTCGTTCGATACAAAGAACCCTGGACTCTTTGTTAAGTCAGACTTATTCGGATTACGAAATTATTGTCATTGATGATGGCTCTACTGATGGTAGTAGAGAGGTTGTCGAAAATGACTACTCAACAAAAGTCAGATTAGTCAGTAAGAAAAATGAAGGGGTTTCAGTCGCTCGCAACACAGGCGCATCCATGGCGCTAAATCCTTATCTGATTTTTATTGATGCTGATGATTTTGTTGCTCCTTTTTATCTTGAAAATATCAATGAACTGATCAACCGGTACCCACATGCTGGTGCCTTTGGCACTCGATATAGTTTCTCAGACAGCGGAAGAATAAAGCCTTGCAAAATTTACGGCATGAAAAATGAGTTAACTTTAATTGAGGACTATTTTTACACTGCCTCGAGAGGAGACCTTCCTGTTATTGCTTCGGGAATTTGTATTCCACGGGAAGTGTTTAACCGGGCAGGAGGTTTTCCTGTTAATCAGGTTCAAGGGGAAGATCAGGATTTATGGTCACGAATTGGCCTTGAATACTCGATGGCTGTACACCCTGCTTACGCGATCACATATGTACAAGATGCGGACAACAGGGTCAGTATTAATCTAATCCCTGATCATGAGTTAGACTATAGCAAAAATCTGCAGAAAAAAATGGATCAAAAACAGTTGCCTGACGCGAAGGTGCGCTCTGTTAAACACTACATTGCCGGGCACCTGATTCAGGTTGCCAGTCTTAATATTTGTTCTGGTAACTATCTGACAGCTCAAAAATTACTATCGGATTTCAGGTGTAAATCTCAGTTTATCAGATGGGGGAAATGGCAGCTTATTTTGGTGCTGACTCTGATTAAATCTTTGTTTAAAAATGTACATTTTCAGAATAGAAAAAGGAAAGTGGCTAGCGCTTCAAAGCCGGTGGTTGAAAACCTCTTAAATGATAAGAATATGGGCGGCATATTAACTATTGTTAAGAGTTTATCTTCGGCTAGTTTGTTAAATTCATTTCAGTTTAAGTTTAGTGTCGTTAACCCCTCAGGCTGGAATAAGAGGAATTATGCTGCGGATGTTATTGTCGTACATTATGCTTCGAGTTGGAAAACAATCATTCCTAATTTGTTGATAAAACTGCTTAATTTTCGTTCGAAATTGATTATACAGGAACACCATTATACGAAAAGCTTTGAAAGGAAGGTGCCAAATATTAATCGATTCAGGCTGATGCTTAAAATCAACTATGCGATTGCAGACAAAGTTGTGTCCGTGTCGCATGGTCAGGCCGGGTGGCTTAATGACTCTCAACTGCTTGACCAGTCGAGATTAGCTGTAATCAGTCAGTGCTGTCGTTTAGATGATTTTCTCGAAGTCAAGCGTAAAGCCGTTGTTAAAGAGGTGGTCATTGGTGCTTACGGTAGATTTTGTGCAGAAAAAGGATTCGACAATCTGATTAGTGCTTTTAATCAGGTTAATTCAACTGATTTACGCTTGATGCTTGCTGGCGATGGCCCACTCGATAGCGCACTGAAGCGAAAAGCCAGGAAAAATAAAAACATTCAGTTTGTCGGTCGTGTTAGTGATATCCCTGGATTTCTTTCACAATGTGACGTGATAATTATTCCGTCTACTACCGAGGCTTTTGGTCTTGTTTGTCTCGAGTCAAAAGCTGCTGGAAAACCGGTTATAGTCTCAGACATCGACGGCTTGAGCGAGCAGGTCGAAATGGGAAGTCACAAGGAAAGCAGGCAGTGTGGTATTACAATACCAGAGAGTAATATCGCTTCGATTGCTTCTGTATTGAATCAGGTGCCGCAAATGCCATTGCTACTTTGGGGAGAAAATGGTCGAAAGGCTGTTAGAAACTCCTGGCGGGAATATCAACTTCGATGGGGACGGTTACTGGTTTCGATGTGTCTCCGCTAGTTGAGAAAGTCGGTTAAATTTTAATTAGTCGATCTTATTTTTTCAGAAACGATTAAACAGGAACAGAGCAATGAAAAACCAACACATGTTAGTAAACCTGATCATTTTTGTAGTCAGTTATTTTTCGGGGTTTATGATCAATGCTGACCCCTTCGAAAACTGTCCGAGTAAAGCCTTTTTATTTCAGGGGAATAACGTTCAGATTTTTGATGTTAACCTGTTAACCGGTAGTTATTCTCTTATTCAGGACGATGTTGGTATGGATGGTAATGTCAATGCCGCAGGTTTTCGTTTTGCTGATCGGTATATTTACGCTTTTAATACCTCTTCTCTGAAGGTCGTCAGGTTGAACAAAACATTTCAGGCGACGGAGTTATCTGTCAGCGGTCTGCCGGCTGATACTAAATTTTTTGTCGGAGATGTGGTCGATAATTACTATTATATTTATCGAAAAAACGTGGGTTTTTACCGCATCAATCTCGATAGTAGTCTGCCTGATTACTTGCATGCGGAGCGACTGGCATCGGCCGATGTATCGTTAACACTGACTGATTTTGCTTTTCATCCGGGTGATAATCAATTGTACGCAGTCGATAACAAAACAGGAATATTGTATCGGATTTCACCTGATGACGGTGTTGCAACAGTGTTAGG
This sequence comes from Kangiellaceae bacterium, assembly GCA_016743995.1. Classification (GTDB taxonomy): domain Bacteria; phylum Pseudomonadota; class Gammaproteobacteria; order Enterobacterales; family Kangiellaceae; genus Aliikangiella. The sequence continues at coordinate 10,642 of JADGFG010000127.1, forward strand.
TGATACTGGAGAAACGGGGACTTTTGGCGCGGGCTACTTTGATGTGAATGGATATTACTATGTCAGTCGCAATAGCGATGGAAAGATATTTCGCATTGATTTAAGTGATGTTGATAGCCCACAGACGACGGCTTTATTCTTTGCTCAGGGCCCCTATTCTAATCAAAATGATGGTGCTCGTTGTGCGAATGCGCCGATGGCGTTTGATAATATTGACTGGGGCGATGCTCCGGCAAGTTACGGTACTCTTTTAGTAGACAATGGTGCCAGACATGAGTTGAAGTCAGGATTATATATGGGGTTGAGTGATGCTGATGGTGAGTCTGACGGGTTGCCTTATGCGGTCAATGACGATAGTTCAAACCGGGACGATGAGGATGGTGTTGGTTTTGTTACACCATTAGAGATAGGTCTCGATGGACTGCTCCAGATCACAGTGAGTGGAAGCGGCTATTTGAATGCCTGGATTGACTGGAATGGCGATGGTGATTTTTCTGATAATAGCGAGAAAGTGTTTTCTGCAGTCCCACTGGTAACCGGTACACACACGCTAACCTATAGAGTTCCTGCTGATGCTTCGCCTGGTACGTCCTGGTCTCGATTTCGTTTCAGTAGTTCACCTGATTTAGTTTCAGTAGGCGGGGCTCCTGATGGCGAAGTAGAAGACTATCCTGTTTCAATAAACGAAAGTGGTGTGTCGTATCGCTATTACCCATCTCAGGGAGGTTGGGTGACGCTGGCTTATGAAGATGTCTGGCCGAAGCTGGGAGATTACGATATGAACGATGTGGTACTTAATTACAGAATTGTAGAGTTAATAAAAGAAGACAAAATTATTCGCATCGATATTTATGGGCAGCTGGTTGCAATGGGGGCTATTTATCATAATGGTTTTGCTGTACACCTTGAAAATGTGAGTAGAGAAAATGTTGACTCTCAGCGTTTACGAACGTTGTACAATAATGAACTTGTCAGTTTTGATACTCTGGAGGAAGGGCAGAGTGAAGCGGTGATAAAAGTTTCAGATGACTTGTGGCAACATGTTAATTCTTCTTGTCGGTTTTATCGTTCTGTCACTGATTGTAAGGAGGGGATTGAGTTTAGTTTTGAATTGAGTGTCAATTTTAACACCCCTGTTGCACTTGAAAGCATGCCATCTCCACCCTATAACCCATTTATTTTTGCTTCACCATATTGGGGGAGAGGTGAAGTTTTTGATGTGACTCCCGGCAGGGGGCTTGAAATTCATCTTGTTGATAAACCACCAACCGATCTGGCTGATATTTCCCTGTTTGGACTTGTTGATGATGCGAGTAATCTGGAGCAAGCTCAGTATTATAAGACGAGCACTCATTTACCATGGGCTATAGAAATTGGAACGGACTGGCATCATCCTGCTGAAAGAGTTGAAATTCGTGAGGCTTACCCTGGATTTGAAAGCTGGATTGAAAGTGGCGGAAATAATAACGAGGATTGGTACTTGCCCGTTAATGCAAATATGGAAAAGGTATATCAGTAATTACGAAGATTATTAAATTTGAGTTGATTTTAATTGTTAAAGGAGATAGTTATGAGTCGTGTATCTGTTTTTATTAATAGTGCTTTATTAGTGTTGATATCCGGTTGTGGCGGAAGCTCAGAAGATATGGGAACATCGCAAGTTGTTCAAGATGACAGCCAACAAACTACTGAAGAAACAACAAATGCTACAATAGCAATTGAAGAGGATGAAACCAGCTCTGAAACGTTAAGAAGTATTGAGGAGCTTATCATCCCTGATGATTTCAGGTTTTCTACTTCGCGGAAGGTATCACTAGAAGTTAGTGTGTCAAGGTTTGAGGAGAAACGCGCATTTTTGTCAGTTTATAGTCGTTATAGCGAACTCGAATCAGGCTTGATGATACCTGACTATGATTCTCTTTTATTAAGAGATGAATTAATTGGTGGTAGCATAAATGATAGCCTGACGGTCACTAATGATATTGATAATTTACTGCTTCAAATCTGGAGTACAGACATGTCTGACGAGCCACTGGTCGCTGTAAAAGCAATAAAAAAGACTCAGACAATTAATTTGAGTTTTTAAAATTGAAATGAGATTATTGTAGTTTCCAGTTGGCAATGAGTTTTATGTGAACCGTCTCTTTTGTCCAGTTGACAGTTTCTACCAGTTGAATCATTTCAATTTCTTTTTCATTAAGCATGACATTTTCTTTGTTATAAAGCCTGATGTAGCCGGGCTCATCGCCAGCAGCGCTTCCCGGCATAGCAAAGCCAAAGTTCTTGTAGCCGTATAAATCAATTCGATGGTTTTTGTCGGGGCTGGTAAAAGATTTGTAATAGGAAGAATAAAGGAGCTTTTTGACTGGTAATATACTGACCGATAAAATAAATAAGGCCACTGCCACCAGTATGCTGATTATTATTTTTATAGGTAATTTCATTAAGAGATGCTCTATTTTTTGAAAGTAAAAGTATTGTCAGTGTCTTGTTTCAGGTATTTTACATCAGAGTAAACGAGAAAGTCACCACCAACACCATTATCTTCACGCCACTTTCTAAAGTCAGAATTATGAACGGACACACCACCGTTGAAGATTGTTCTACCTACCGAGTTATCATCAATATCCCAGTTTCCTAATGACTGGTCTTCACCGGGAATGTCGTTGAAATCATAGGAGTCTCTTACGTAAATGCCTACCTCTTTGATCGTTACCTTATATTCGCCAGTGGGTAGTTTCTTTTCATTAAGTAAAGGTTCTACTATGCCAGACATTATCATTCTGAAAACAAAGTTAGCCAGCGCTGCTCTCAGGTCATCCATAACGCCGAAGGCCATATCAAAATCGCCTCCGACTTTTCTGAACTGTATGTAATCTCTATCCGCAACTGAAACAGGCATTTTAGGATAGCCGAACCTGCTTTTTTTATTTTTAAGTAAAAGTTTTCTTTTTAAAAGTACGATTATTTCTTCCTTTGCTGCATCATTAAGCCAGACTTTTTCTTTCACTAGTTCGTCATAAATTATTTTGGCTCTGTTGTAAGTAAGAACCCAGTTCATGGTGATAATATCCGTTGATGGTATGCCTGATGCCGGATGTGCATTCGGGCAGGCTGCAAACCATTTTTCCATCAGCTTTGCACCTTTAAGCCTGTCT
>JADGFG010000128.1 GCA_016743995.1 Kangiellaceae bacterium
AACGACGGAAATTATTTAAAATAATCTTTGAGCAGGAACAGAAATACGCCTAAATGGCTAAACCTCTCTTCAGGCTCATTTCTCTATTGGAAAATACTGTAGACATCTTAATGTCTATAATGGACTAAACAATGGAGCATTTTTACCTTGAGTGTGAAAATCGATTAGATTAGTTTTTTACGACCAGTCTATTTGCTATCGCCAGTTTGAGATTATTTTTTTCATTAAATAGCACCTTACTTAAAAACTACTTTTATTCCAGCGGTTCAAAAAAATAGCTTTAATGATTTCAGTGTTTTCAATTGACTCTTTTAGTAAAAAGTTACGGTCTGGCAGTCCATCATTATTCATGGGATTTGAGTTTGCTTCGTTACTTAATAGAAGCCCCGCTATTTCAAGTTCACCATCTTTAATGACATTCATGAGTGGATTCCTCCGCAATTAATAACAATGAGTTGACTGTCCGCTAATAAAGCCCTGATAAAACCTTTGATTACTAAATAAAAATTATGCAAGCGATCTGATGGAAATTTCCTTATGATTCCTCTAGTTATCCGCTGCAAATAAGTTACTCATTTATTGCTAATGAATTACCTATGGCTTAAAGGACTAACAGGGACTATGTTCAACTCCGACTTAACTTCAATATTAATTTTTTGTCTTAACCAGAGTACACGTCGAGAATTATTGTTTAACCGATGTCAGCAGTAATAAGTAGTCATACCCATTTACCATAAAAATACTGAAACAAAAACCTATCAATGAAGTTAAGACTAACCCGAGGACAACAATATGAGAACGATAAAGAAAATACTATCCTGTCTATTATTATTGAATGTGTTCACCGCATTCACCCTGCTTTCCTGTCCATATAACTCCGTACAAATTCGCGTGCAGCCGGACTTAAAAACACATTGGTCAAAAAACACTTCTGCAACAGTTGGCGCTAAAGTTCATGTCGGCGTTTTTAAAAACGGATGGGGAGCGCCGATTGATGCTGGTGGCGTTCAGGTTTATGCCGTACAGGGTTCACAATGGACACCCATTAACTTATCCGGGTGGGAAACCTGGTATGCAAAATCTTTTCCCACCAGTGTCACTTTTCATGCTTATTGCAGTGGCCCTGTTGATACCGCAACGGCTAACTGGACTAACCAGATTGACATACTTTCTTATGTTAAACCCGGCGGTAAAAAAGGTTCAAAGCACTCGGTAATATCTGCTGGCGGCAATCCATGGAGAACATTTTCCAATAGTAATGGGAATGTTAAAGAACGCCTCCCCGGCTTTTATATTACTAAAGGTAATGTTCACCCAAAAACTGGCGTTCCAGGACTATTTGCCTGGAATTTTGAACAGATGATTTATGACCGAAACTGGCTGTACCTGGTTCGAGATACCAGCTGGACGGCACGTTGTCAGGATAACTACCGAGAAGCCGGCATGTTGCAGTTTACCTATGAAAATGGAAAATGGTTACGGGGTGGTCGGCATTTCCCCCGGTATTTAAATAAAGGTCAGTCTAAGCATACTGGAAGCAAATACATACAGGGTGTCGAAAAGAAAATGAATCCGCGCGATAAAAGAGCATAGGAAGGTCGCTGGTGTAGTGCCGAATTTTCTGGCTGGTCCGGTGGTACTGTTATTAAAGCAGACTGGTACCCAACAATGACATTAAACAGAAGAACGTTTAATGATGTAATACGTTTATCAGCAACTGGTGGTTCCGGTGCAGGAGACAAGTGGTGGTTTGCCAGAGGTATTGGTTTAATCAAATTTGACGACGGCAAAATTCGCGAACAGTATTCTCACCTGGCAGATCCCTACGAAGTTAATGTAAGGTTGCCCTGTAATGGTAAATGTATGTAATAGCATCTGGCCCCTATGTCAGTCCCTATGTCATTAAAGTAAGCGGTTGAGGTTCAACGGCTTACTTTAACATGGCTTATTTAAGACTAATATTAACCACTAAAAAGTTAAATTTGAATAAGTCAGTTGCAATGTACTCAGGTTGGATATTGCACCTGCGTTAAGCGGGTTGTTGACAAGATCAATAAACGCTGAGGTATCAGTTATATTTGACAAGCCTGCTGGTTCTGAAACAAATTGGTTATTAGCTAAATATAACGTTGTTAAAGCGGTATTAGCACTCACATCAATAGTCGTCATCTGATTTAACTGAAGCTCTAACCTGGCGAGCGCGGTATTATTACTCACATCCAGACTGACGAGCTGATTACCTGTTGAATACAACTCAGTCAGAGCGGTATTGTTAGTGGTGCTTAAAGTGGTTAACTGATTACTATTTAGCTCCAGGACCGTCAATGCCGGATTACTGCTGAGGTCAATACTGGTTAACTGATTTTCCCGCAGGTATAAGGTGCTTAGTCCTGTATTATTAGTCAAGTCTATATTCGTTAGCTGATTACGGCCTGCTGATAAGTTTGCCAGGGCATTGTTATTGCTCACGTTCAAACTGGTTAACTGGTTAATATACAAATCCAGATAAGTTAATGCTGTGGCACCACTGATGTCGAGACTGGTCAGCAGGTTATTTCTTAAATATAAATGCGTCAGTGTAGTATTGTTGCCTATGCTCAGACTGGTGAGTTCATTATATTGAAGGTTTACTGACAACAGTGCCAGATCATTACTCAGGTCCAGAGTCGTTAACCGGTTACTATCTAAACGTAAATCAGACAACGCTGTATTAAGGCTGAGATCCAAAGTGGTTAACTGGCTCTCCTGAAGATGTAATACGGTTAGCGCAGTATTGTTAGTCAAATCCAGGCTGGCCAGCTGGTTACGACCTGCAGTTAAACTTGTCAAAGCCAGGTTGTTACTCACATCCAGGCTGGCCAACTGGTTAATATATAAATCCAGATGAGTTAATGACGTAGCGCCACTGATGTCGAGGCTGGTCAGCTGGTTATTTCTTAAATATAAATGCGTCAGTGTTGTATTGTTACCTATTATCACACTGGTGAGTTCATTAAACTGAAGACTTAAAATGGGCAACAGTACCAGGTTATTACTCAGGTCCAGAGTGCTTAACCGATTACTATTGATACGTAAATCAACCAATGCTGTATTACGGCTCAAATCCAGACTGGTTAAGTCATTCTCCTGAAGATGTAATGCCGTTAGCGCAGTATTATTGCTTACATCTAAATTCACCAGCTGATTCCGGCCAGAAGTTAAACTTGTTAAAGCCAGATTATTACTCAAATCCAGACTGGTCAGCTGATTAGTATATGAATCCAGGTGAATTAATGCCGTGGCACCGCTTACATCAAGGCTGGTCAATTGGTTGTTTCTTAAATATAAATGAGTCAGAGTAGTATTGTTGCCAATAGTCAGACTGGTGATCTGATTATATTGAAGGTTTACACTTGCTACTTGAGCAAAATTATCTATTCCTGCTGTACTGGTAATTGATAACCCCTGACAGTTAATACCAGAAACTTCATCTGCGTAAGTAAGAGACTGAGCAACAATACAAACATTCAGGTTAACATCTGTCACCTGAGCTAATGCAGCTGCAAAAGCAAGTCGAGTAACGGTGATGTTAATGCTATCAGTGTTTGTTGCGCCCTCATTATCAGTAACCGTTAATTCAAAAGTAAAATTTAACTGGGTTCCCGTTGTTACATCCGCACTAAAACTGGCAGTTTGAGTATTTGCGTTAGTGAGTGAAACTGGCTGCCCCGCCGTCTGAACCCAGGCATAACTGACAATGCTGCCATCAGAGTCGCTGCTGGCAGCCGCACTTAAGAAAGCCTGAGTCAATTCAACCACGGAATTATCACTACCCGCATTCGCGGTGGGCGCCGTATTCACCGGGTTAACCGTAACACTAACGGTATCACTGGTTGCACTGGCTTCATTGTCGGTCACTGTCAGTTGAAAGGTTAAAGTTTCTGGCGCGATCAAAGTTGGCGAAGTAAAACTGGCGCTGGCGGTATTGGCTCCTGAAAGCCCCACACTGGTACCGCTGGTTTGTGTCCAGCTGTAACTGGCAATGCTGCCATCACTATCGGCTCCGCTGCCTGATAAGGTCACTGCTGACTGTTCATTCACCGACTGATTGGTACCCGCATTTGCTGTGGGTGCCGTATTCACCGGATTGACGGTTACGCTGACCGTATCACTGGTTGCACTGGCTTCATTGTCGGTCACCGTCAACTGAAAGATTAGAGTCTCTGACGCGAGCAGTGTTGGCGAAGTAAAACTGGCGCTGGCGGTATTGGCATTTGAAAGCGCCACACCGGTACCGCTGGTTTGTGTCCAGCTGTAACTGGCAATGCTGCCATCACTATCGGCTCCGCTGCCTGATAAGGTCACCGCGGATTGTTCATTCACCGACTGATTGGTACCCGCATTTGCTGTGGGCGCCGTATTCACCGGGTTAACCGTAACACTAACGGTATCACTGGTTGCACTGGCTTCATTGTCGGTCACTGTTAATTGAAAGTTTAAGGTCTCTGACGCAACCAGGGTTGGCGAAGTAAAACTGGCACTGGCGGTATTAGCCCCTGAAAGCGCCACACCAGTTCCACTGGTTTGTGCCCAGCTGTAACTGACAATACTGCCATCACTATCGGTTCCGCTGCCTGACAAAGTCACCGCGGACTGTTCATTCACTAACAGGTTGGTACCAGCATTCGCAGTGGGCGCGGTATTAACAGGATTTACGGTAATACTGACGGTATCACTGGTTGCGCTGGATTCGTTATCGGTGACTGTCAACTGAAAGATTAAGGTTTCTGGCGCGATCAAAGTTGGCGAAGTAAAACTGGCACTGGCGGTACTGGCCCCTGAAAGTACAACGCCGGTTCCACTGGTTTGTGTCCAGCTGTAACTGACAATACTGCCATCACTATCGGTTCCGCCACCTGACAAGGTCACCGCAGATTGTTCATTCACTGACTGGTTAGTACCAGCATTCGCAATGGGGGCGCTATTAACCGGGTTTACAGTAACGTTGACAGCATCACTGGTTGCGCTGGCTTCATTGTCGGTCACCGTCAATTGAAAGGTTAAGGTTTCTGGCGCGAACAGTGTTGGTGAAATAAAACTGGCGCTGGCGGTACTGGCACTTGAAAGCGCAATACCGGTTCCACTGATTTGTGTCCAGCTGTAACTAACAATGCTGCCATCGTTATCAGCTCCACTACCTGACACAACCACAGCCGACTGTTCATTCACAGACTGATTGGTACCGGCGTTAACTATGGGGGAAATATTAACCGGGTTGACGGTAATACTAACAGCATCGCTAGTTGTGCTGGCTTCATTGTCAGTCACCATCAACTGAAAAGTTAAGGTTTCTGGCGTAATCAGTGTCGGTGAAGTAAAACTGGTGCTGGCGGTACTGGCACTTGAAAGAACCACACTGGTTCCGCTGGTTTGTGCCCAGTTATAGCTGATAATATTGCCATCACTATCGGTTCCACCGCCAGCCAGGGTCACAGATGATTGTTCGTTCACAGATCGATTTGTGCCAGCATTTACTGTGGGAGCAGAATTAACCGGGTTAACCGTAATATCAACGCTATCGGTAACTGCTGCATCACGACTATCGGTAACCGTCAGCAAGAAAGAAAGCAACAACGGGTTAGTTGTCACTGGTGATTCAAAGGAAGCGTTAGCAGCAGAAGCATTTGTAATTACCACACTTTGTCCGGCGACTTGCGTCCATTGATAATTCAAGCCGTGATCATTTAAATTATTTCCTTCTCCGGTTAAGTGAACAAGCGATTGCTCCGCGACATTTTGATTGCCTCCTGCTGATGCCGTGGATGAAAAACTCGCACCTGAAAACCAGCTAAGAATGGCTGCATTCTGAGTACCTGTTTGAACAAAATCCAGAACTTCTGTTATCCAGTTATCCAGATGAATCCCTCTCTGTAAATGGTCTCTTATTGTCGATACATTAATAACCTGGCCTGGTTGTGCTTGAATAAATGCGTCACCATCAACAAAAGGATCAAGCGTTAAATCACTTCCCAGTCGTTCTGCTATCTCGGTCAACCAGCTGGCTTTAATCGTATTTTCAAGCTGATTTGAACGTTCTGCATGGTGTTTAATTAAAGTTGAGGTGGGAGAAGCGTGACAAGATGTTCGTTCTGCTTTTAAACAAACCGCTGAAAAAACTGCAGAGAATGGCTCTCCATCAAAAAAAGTACCGCCTGAGACTTCAATTAAGTAAGCGTCTGGAATTGAATTTAAAAGAAATTGATAAGCGCCATGCGCATCGGTTTTAACTTCACTGATGAGCGTTTGTTCCGGCAAAGAGAACAACTTAACATTTGCTGCAGTCAGGTTACCTTCTACCAACCCGTTTATTGATGGCAAAACGTCTAAAATAACAGTGTCTGTGGCCACGGCCCCATTATTATCAGTAACCGTTAATTCAAAAGTTAAGATTAAGAGCTGGTCGGTTTCTGGTGCTTCAAACTGGAGAGTTGCACTGTCAGGCGTTTCCAGGTAAACCTGAATCCCAGAAGTTTGTTTCCAGTGATAACTGACAACAGTACCATCTGAGTCTTCTCCGCGTCCGGATAAAATGACTGACTTTTGTTCACTAATCGATTGCGGTAAACCCGCATCAGAAACCGGTGCCAGGTTAACATCTGGCGTCTGGGTCTGGTATGGCGTTAATACGACATTGCCGCCACTATTGCCACCATTATCACAGGCAGATAAGAGAAAAAAACAGGTAAGAGTCAAAAAGTAAGTAGATAATCGATTCAATACAACATCCTTAAAAGTGACAAACACATTTTCGTCCAAAAGAAAACCACCTATATCTCAGTTTTGGTATATTATAGATTGTACACAAAACAATCAAGTCAAAACTTAAAAAAATCAACAACTTTCAACATAACAAACCCACAAGCGCCCTACGGAGGTTAACTCACAGGCTGACAGTTTAGAGGTCTTTACAAAAAGTGATGATTCGCCAGAAACATCAGCAACACAAGACAGCCTCCATCCTCTTTAAGTAAAATCTTATACTGGCAGCAGCCTGTAAATAGCTGACTATTTGTTGATTTTCAATACGTTGACAAACCTTTTAATTATTTTCAACAACCACCTTGTCAACTTCAGTTTTGCTGACATCAAACTCGATAGTCAGCCATTCAGAGGCCACCTTGTATTCCACGTATGCAGGATTTCCCCAGAACATAACATTGCTTTCTGTTCTTCCCCAGCTGTAACTATCAAGACGAGCAATTTCACGTTTTTTTGCATCATAAGCTCTTGCAGAAACAACAGGCCATACTGAGTGAAAAGGTAATACTGTAGACTCTTTACTATAAGTAAAATTGTGTTTCATTAAACTGATTCCATTTATACGCTCACCCTGCCTGATAGTTTTACTCTCTATTTTTGAGGGATAACGAAAAACCACCTTACCGTCAATTTTATCAAGCTTGACACTTTCTCCCCATTCCTTATCTGGCTGACCAAAATAAACTTTAAAATTAGCCTGACCAATATGTTCTTTATTAACCTTAAATTTAACATCCTTGTCATTCAGGCTAAGTTTAATACCACTATAATCAACCTTTGCAAAATATGTGTTAGCTATCTTGGGCAAAATAAAATGTAAAAACCTACGCTCTTTTCCGTCATAGCTAAGTTCTTGTTTATATTGGTAGGTTATACCATTTAAATCATTCCTGCTTACTTTACGCGGCTCTGGTTCTGATTCAGACACTACATAACGAGTTCTTCGTATAGGCGATTTTAATTTTCCAGAAGACACCTCTGGTTTTGGGTAGGCCATAAAATCAATTTCAACCTTTTCATCCTGGTACACATAGTAAACTTCTATTATGTGGGGTGTTCCCGAGACATTAATTGTCTTACTTCTAGCTTTATATTCAGCTCTATCTGCTGGCAATGTTATAGGCTCACGACTAAACGTTCCGAAAGATCCTGTTGTCTTTAAACGTTGCCCATTTTTGTTGCGACAAATCACAATGAATTCTTTTTTACCCTCGCTAAAAGGACTATAAAAACTCAAGCCTACTGTTCCATTACTTATGCTCGTTAAAGTAACTGCTGTTTTTGACTTTTTATATAACTTACCTTTATCGGCTGGGATTAATTTAAAACTATCAACACCTGTTGGGATATTAACCTGTAAACGTCCTTTTAATTCTTGAACTTCAAGTTCAGGCGAAGTCTTATAAATATTCTCTCTCCAGTTTCCATTAAAAAAATTTAAATACGTCGCTTTTTGCTCTTTTTCCGCTTTGGTAAAATCACGAGTTACAATCTTGCCATCTTTATCATATCCTTCAAATGCAATTAAAGCTGGATTGCTATTTTTCATACCAGAAAGGAAAAAAAGATCACCTTCAAGTGTCAGTTTACTCCCGTAGTCTCCACCAATAAAAAAACTATCGACATAATCATTTTTTAGACTTTTCAGGTCACTATAAGCGACAGGAACTGGCGCAGGACTTTTATCTATCTCATCAGCAATATGTTGCTTTACTTTTTTAGCTCGAGCTTTATTCAGGTCTAAAAGATCAGAAGAACCAATAGCAACAAGCTTCCATTGTAAATTCTTAAACTCCATATGGAGAACAAGCTTATCAACACTCACCCGGAAGCGACTAATTCCTTCAAAAAAAGCGAACCATGACAAAGATTTGTGAGTATCATTTTGAGTTGCTAGAGACTTCTGGTTTCTGACTTCCTTCAAATCACCGGTTTTAATAAAAACAGCTAATTTCTCAGGTGTTACAAGCTCATCAACCATTTTATCAATCATTGGCCTGAAGGCTACCAGCATACTATCAGTGAAAGGGTCTCCAGTTTTATTTTGTTCAATGGATGTCTCAACCTGTTGTTTAATTGAATCGTGCACAGATGCAAAGTCAATATACTTAATCATCCCTTTTTCAGACCCAGCCTTGATCGCTTTGAACATCTGGTACCCTGCATAATAGGGTGAAACCAAATATATTGAGCTACAGATAACGGCAAGAATTAGCACTATTTTAGAAAACAACCTCACCAAACAATCTTCCTTATATTAATTTGAAAATAAAGTAAAACCCCATAAAACGAAAGCCCTCAGAAAATTCTGTTAAACAGCCTTGCCACCTTATCAAACCTGTTATTTCTCTTACTGCAATAATAACCGAGGATAAAAATATTATAGACACAATTCTCTGAACGACAACTATTTAACGCTTATCTTGAAAGTTTACTTGTTTATTTTGTGCAACTGCATCATTTTAATTTAACTGGCTTTCTACAAGAAGCGGTAACAAAGCAATACACGTAGACAGTTTATTTCTGCCAGCATTTTGTCTCATTAACTTTCACAAATTTACCCACCCGGTTCATTTTCAACAATATGATCATCAGACCGGTAAATCACTGAAAGAATAGTCACTTTTATTGACCCTATAAAAGCGACTATTCAATACTAAACTGTGCCACAGGCAAATTTGCGGGAGGTACTAGTCCCTGCTTACCACGTTGGCTTCTGAGTGACTGCAAATCCAACACTCGCTCAAAAGGAACAAAATGAACATTGCGGCAATGCATCATTTCGGTAAATGCATTAAAGCCTGCGCCACTGACAATCACTTTGTAATGCAGTAGCTCAGGTGTTGCTGGATAAATGTGTCTCCAGTGAATGGCTGGTAGTTCAGAAGGTAAATGCGGACTGATTAAATCGGGTAACTCACCCGTTAAAGACTGGGCATATTTCACCAGCTGGATAATTTCCGAGCTAGAGCCGGAGTGACATACCACCACGTTTTTCTGAGCTGCCTGATTACTGTTGGTAACGGTTAAATTCAGCCACGCCATTTCACCAGTGTAACCGCTCATTGCTGTTTCCTGTATGGCAGTTGGCCATTCGCAAAACCAGGTTTGCCAGAAATGAATCAACGTGGTTACTCGTTTAACATAGACAGGCCAGTTTAATAATCTCGCAATTAGAATGCATCGGGTATTTTCCAGCTTAACCAGGCTCAGTTCTCCCAGAATGCCAGCGGGAAAACTATCAACAAAAAGATATTCAGGTAATAAGCGTTCAAATTGCAGGTTTAACCAGGAGGCTAATGCTTCTGTTGAGCTGGTCTCTGGTAGAAAACAAATCGTATAACCACCAGAAACTTTATCCAGATAAGGCGAGTTTTTTAAATGTGGGCTAACCAGTATTGTGGCGTTATTAATTTTAAACTTTGTTAAAACCTTTACTGCTCGGCTCACATGCCCCAGCCCGCCACCTGGTGCATAATAAACAATCATGCACTCAGGCTTGCTTGAGATTTGTTCATCTGAGTCAGATAATTAAAATAGCGCTGAGCTTCCTGTCTGGCACAACAGCTGGCAGCGATCTGCTGTTGCAGCAACTGGCTTTTCTGAGTAATCACGGTTTCTGGTGAAGACAAAAAACTGGCAATTGTCTGAACACATTGAGACTCGTCATTGGGTTTAAATACCCAGCCATTAGTTTCATTGAGTAAATCGTCCATGCCGCCGCACTGAGCCGCAATAACTGGAATGGATAAACTGGCCGCCTCTAATAGAACATTGGGCGTACCATCATAAAATGAAGGAATGGCAATCACATCGCAACACAAATACCAGGGGATAAGCTGGTATCGGTCCATAAAAGGCAATTGAACGACATCTTCCTGTGGCAGACCTTCAAGCAAGCTCCGGGTGTCATCGTCGAGTTCTCCGGCAACCAGAAACTGAAAGCGTTCTGCCAGGTTGTAACGTAACAGGGCATCAAAAAAGAACTTGCCACCTTTTTTATCTTTCAGGTGACCAAACAAACCTAAAACCGGTTTCCCCTGTCTTTGTTGTCGCCATTTTTCTGCTTGCTGTTGATCATGTTCTAAGGCGCGCCATAAAGAAAAATCCAGACCGTTGCCAATATGATGTACATTAAGCTGTGGGAATAAACTTTTAGCACGCAAACATTTATCTTTACTTACCGTTAACACCAGAGAGCTAGCTAATAACGTATCTTGCAATAAAGCAAAGCGTTTTGGATCGAGCACGGCTAAATCAAAATCGTTACCTCTTAGCAGAGTGACCAGCGGCGCATTTAACCAGGCCGAAAAAACTCTGGCAGCACGCATGGCCACGTTGGTTCCATAACATACGACAGCATCAAAATCTGCTTCTGGTAATTGATGCCATAACAGATTGAGGCCATGTGCGGGTACATCGCCCACAGGAAACTGGTTATCCGTACCCAACGTAGGGTGAAAATACCTTTCTTTAGCACTACCACCATGTTTTAAATGGTAAAGGTGAATTTCAACGCCCTTCTCTCTTAAATGCCTGACAATTCTATCGCAAGAAACCGCCATTCCGCCTGATGCGGGTGCATAGTTCTGGGTTAACCACAGCAAACGCAGTTTAGCTGTCATAAATTCCGCCAAATAACGGCTCGTCATCATCGCCTTCTGCGGGCTGAGTTAATTCAAAAGCGACTAAATCCTGAGCGGTAAAAGTTGAATTGTATCCTTTTTCATCCATTCTCTTTTGATACCACTCAGCATTTTTCTGACAGTCTTCGCGCACACCAAAGCCCTGATAAGGATCAATAAAGTTGCTTTCATCAATGGGTTTCTTATTAGTCATGTTGGCAGGTTGCTTGTCGGCAGTCTTTTTTTCTGCAATCTCATTGCTTTTTATGTGCGCGCTGGCCGCACAAACAATACACAAAGATTGTTCTGCAACAAAATGACTAACACAAGCAGCCTGTTTGCACTGACTACATTTTCCTGTAGACGTTTTTTCACATTGGCCGAGCGTAAAAAAACCGACTTTAACTTCACACTGACTCATGCCGCTATCTCCTCAGGAGTCACACATTGATAAATTGAACTAATCATACTTGCCATTTCCTCAACATTAATCCGTCGATTAATCCCCGCACTTTTCACGACTCTTTTATACTTCACGGTAATCACACCATCCTGAACACTCGACTGCATATCGGCGGGCTGTTTGTCATTCAACTGGTAGAGCTTTTCGGAAAAACTCAAGATGTAAGTCTGGTAACACTTAGATTTATGTTTTGTCTTAGTTTTATATTTTCCACTCGAACTCACCTTTGTTCTTCTTCGTTGGCAGATAATATCGCGAAACTGAACGTTTAACTTGCTGCCATCACGTAAATTACAACGTACCCCAAACCAGTTAATGTCGTAATAACGCAAACGAGTTTTCTTTACCGATTTATCTTCTTTAATAAACTTTCTTTTCTTAAGTCTGGTATCAATATCCAGGTTGAATTTTAAGCGGGATGATTCGAGAGAAAGCAGTTGCGTCATTTTAAGCAGGCTTTCCCTGACAATATTTGGAATATCGGCCCTTTTACTACCAAAAAAACGAAAGGAAAAATAGATAACCAATACCAGAGCCACCTGTATTGGTATCCAGCTAACGGTAAATACTGCAATGAAAAGAGAAAAGAACAATGCAACCCAGGAAAGACCAAAACGTAACTTATAATGCTTACGAATAGAAGTTCCCATTACATCGAGTTTCATCAGGCGTTCGAAATAGTGCTTCCAGTGTGTACTGGTCCTGGCGCTAACAAGATTGCCGCTACGAACAAACGCTTTTTCATCTCGACTTAATTTTCTAAACCCCGACTTTAAGCGCCAGTAAGCAAGCTCCGCACTAAAAAAATGATATTTTTTCTGCATGTTTCATCCTCTGCTAACATTTTATTTTATATTAATTTTTATTCTTTACTAATTTTCAGACCATTAAAACGATTCGCTAACGCTATTCACCTTTCGATAACAGACTCATTGAGCAGTTGTTGATAATGCGCTTTAAGCGTCTGGTTGATAGTTGCCCAGTTGAAGTGTTGTTTAACATGCTCCAATGCTGACTGAGCAATTTTATAACTCATATCCTGCTGTGTTAAAATTTCTATGCAAACTCTTGCCAGTTCACCCGGCCTGCCCGGTGCAGTTAACAAGCCTTGCTCATTATGGGCCATTAGCTCTCGAATGACAGGTAAATCTGACGCGATCACGGGGGTACCACAAGCCATTGATTCTAACACTTTCAGTGGACAACAACCTTGTTCCATATTACGCCGACAAGCCGTCAAAGGCGCCAGCGATGCACTGGCCCCTGCAATTAAAGGGCGCAGTTCAGCCTGGTTTAAACCAAAATGAAACACAACGTCTTCTTTCAACTCAAACTGTTCCACCCATTTCTCTACCTGTCGCGCCTGGCGATTATGTACAGACAAACAAAGCGTTAAGCCGACATCCAGACTTTCACGTACCAGTTTGTACGCCTGCAACAAATCATAAATGCCTTGCCAGCGCTGGGCAGCACCAAAGTAGATTAAATAAGGTCGCTTAGCCTGGTGCGAAACACCGTGATAAACATCTGCACCATTAGGTAAGTAATGAATCGCTTTATTCGGTACTTTCTGTTGTAAAATACGCTGCGTAATCTGTGAGGGCGTTATAATCAAATCAGCCTGCTCCAGGCACTCTTGTTCCCATAATGCAATTTTTTTCAGGGTATGCTCTGGCAATGGGATGTGAATGGGTAACTCTATACTGGGTAGTGCATTGACTTCATAAACCAGCTTTAAATCCTTTTTACTCTGTTTAAACTGGCAAAGTGGTATCCCAGACCAGGGATCTCTAAAGTGCGCCAGTTTTAATTCGCCACCAGACTGCGCCAGCAAGCCTGATAACTGTTTTGAGTAGTCTAATGCACGGGATAATAAATCTGTC
>JADGFG010000129.1 GCA_016743995.1 Kangiellaceae bacterium
AAGCCTGATGAGAAAGAGTCAAAAGAAAAAACAAGTACAGAAGAGAACCTGAAGGACGAACCTGCCGATAAAAAAGCAGGGGATGATGAGGTATCAGATGGAAATTTGTGGATGTACATTGGCGGTGCGATTAATTTGTTGTTACTTGGTCTTGGTGTTCTGGCATGGAAATTGATTAAGAAAAAAAGCAGGCTTAAGACGGAAATGATTGCTGATGAGTTGGAAATAGATGAAGATGATGAATAACAGATTAGAAAAAATCGGCTTAGCCTCTGGAGAACCGCAGTGAAAAGTGAGTTGATTTCGTGGGTAATTGTGCTGGAATTATATTTTCCATTATTGGCAATAATTTCGTTTTTAATCTGGTTGATCATCGCGAACCAGAGAAAATCAAAAGAAGCAGCACGCAAACTGATATTAAAGATTAAGCAAAATGAGGACAATGAGAAACAGAATGTTTATAACTTTCTCTCTGAAAATGTTCAATATGATGATAAACAGGCTAAACATTTATCAAAAAAAATAATGAATGACCGAAAGTTCTTTTTTCGAAATCTGATTAGTGGAATTCTGGATAAAAATATTGAGGCTATTGAGCTACTAGAAAATGATTTGAGCCGTATATCCAGTCATTATCATAGTATTAAGCCTTCTGAAAGTACTTCTGCAGTTGATGAAGCGCCTATAGAGGACAAGTCAGAGCAAATTGATGAGCTTTACCAGGAAATAAAAGGCTTGAAGCACGAAATTCATATCACTCTCACAACATTAAATAATATATTTGCTGAATTTAGTTCAATGTTTGGGGAGGAAGTGCCAGAAAGAGAAATGTCTGTTGATCAAATTATTACTGCAATGGAATCATTCTCGGGCAAAGGTGAAGCAAAAGCTTCTGAGCCTGCTTCTGATGATAATGATTCTCAATTAGAGGCGGGAACAACGCCAGACGTTGATGAGCCAGATGCCTTTGCTTCTGATGAAAATGTGGAAACCGATGACGTTGCGGATGAGCCTGACTCTATAGAAAATGCCGAGCCTGTTAATACTGATTCTACTGAAGCGGAAGAAAATGGTGATGATTCCCTGATGGACAATGCAGAAATAGAGACTCCCGTTGAGGAAGAAACCTTAGACTTTTCAATTGAAAGTGAGCTGGATGATATTGACAGCGCGCTCGATGAGTTGGAGTTAGGGCAATCTATAGGGGAATCTGATGCTGAAGAAACTGCAGAGCCGGATAGTGAAGGAGAGCCAAGCTGGGATGATGCGTTTGAAGAAAGTGGCGATAGCAAGTCGGACTAAATTTTAGCCTGATTGAGGTTTCGCAGTATTAGCTGACAATTGCGGGATTATTAATCAGCTAGTTGATGAACGGCTTGTCTATTGACGAAAAGCAGGCCAGAAACAAAATAAATGATATTTTTTATCATTTATTATTGACAGAAATCTTAGGGGTACG
This sequence comes from Kangiellaceae bacterium, assembly GCA_016743995.1. Classification (GTDB taxonomy): domain Bacteria; phylum Pseudomonadota; class Gammaproteobacteria; order Enterobacterales; family Kangiellaceae; genus Aliikangiella. Next base: position 1,460 of record JADGFG010000129.1, read on the forward strand.
TATTATTGCGGCCGCTGAGAAGCAGTAGCCAGTAAATCTTACTGAACGAGATTTTGTCCAAACGGTTACACCCACTGCGGAGTGGTAGTTCAGTTGGTTAGAATACCGGCCTGTCACGCCGGGGGTCGCGGGTTCGAGTCCCGTCCACTCCGCCATTATTTCCTTTCTTTAATTTTTAAACTAATCTTCTTAATACATCATCCTCACTGTTTAGTTTTATATTTTCAATTGTTGATAGTTGTACCTAAACTCCTTAGAAATGCAGGTTTCAGTGTTCAGCACTTAAGTTTGGGTAAAGCGCAACTTGAAGATAATGGCTTGCCCTTTTCAAGAGAGGTATATTGATTTTTAAATATAATCTTTATCTCAGTGTTATTGAGAGCCTGTCTTAAGTCAATTTATCAGAACGCACTGATAGTGCAGCATAAAAACACCTTTCAAATTATCTACTTTTTCTTTCTATCTCATCTGTGAATAACTTGTTACGTTTTAAGTGAGTTATTCTTTTAAGAGGCGCTGGCGAAAATGAAGTTAATAACATATGATAATGAAAAGTACGTCAATTATTGAAAGACATAGTTCTGTTTGTGAACCTGGCACAAACTGTTCAGGCAAGCAGGCAGTATTAATAAATCTCCTATATTAAGAGGGATAAAAATGAAAAGACTTGCAATAGCCATTATTCATGGCCTGGGCAGCCAGGAAGAGTACTATTCTGTAGAATTAAAGCACCGTATTACTGAAGAGTATGTGAAAGGTGCAGAAGGGCGTATGGAAGACGATTTACTATTTTATGAAATCTATTGGGGCGATCTGTTAAAAGATGAGCTTAACCAGTTTCGTGAGAAAGCAAATTATAAAGGTGATTTAGCCTATCGAAATCTCCGGCAGATAATGACAGATACTCAGTCTCTCGCATTGCTTTATCGACCTGCAACTGAATTTTATGAAGCAGTTAATAATAGAATCAGGGATAGCCTTAGAAAGTTTGCTTCTCACCGAAGAATAAATCCAGATGAAACTCCGTTGGTTATTCTGGCTCATTCGTATGGGGGGGTTATGATGTCGCACTATATTAAAGAAATGCAGTCTGCTCATTCTGGTCTGAGTAATTTTGAGACCATGAAAACATTGGCTGGTTATATTACTTTTGGTAATCCTATGGGGTTGTACTCTTTAGACTCAGTGAGTTCAATATTAGGAGAGCCCGTCAGTATTGTTGGAGATGAGTTACCAACCGATTTGAAAAAGCGTGCTCGCTGGTATAATTTTTATGATAAAGATGACATTATCGCTTATCCACTAAAAGGTTTATCTGAAAAATTTGATGCCTGTGTTAATGCTGATTTTGAAATTAATGTGGGGAGCGCAGCGACTTCCTGGAATCCAGTTTGTCATTCCGGTTATTGGGAAGATAAAGATTTTTATCGTCCGGTAGCTGACTTTATTGGTGAATTAAGAGCGCCTCATTCATTCTGGCAGTAAATACCAGATTGTTAACAGTAAAAACCTGCGAGAGCAGGTTTTTTTTTATTTGTGATATACTCACCGGCCAACTTGATTGCTGACAATGCTCATGAGAGAGATAGCTGCTGTGGAGCGCTGTTAGTGAAGAAATATCAGCAGAGAAATATCAGTAAAATAAGTCATTTTATTATTAGTTTTTCAGGCAGGCGTTTAGTATCAGAATTTAATTATGTTAAATCTAAATAGAGTTCAAACCCGTGATATTGGGAAAATTATATCAACTCAGATTAAAATACGTCAGCGACTTCAGAAAAAGCAACCTGTAGAGCAGATGCAAAGCCGGTTACAGCAGCTTGTTACAGCGTCTACCGATAAAACAGATAGTATTGCTTCCAGTTGGGGGGATATTACTCTTCAATCTGATTTGCCTATTGCCGAAAAAGAACAAGAAGTGCTAGATTTATTAAGGCAAAATCAGGTAATTATTGTAGCAGGAGAAACTGGCTGTGGTAAGACAACTCAGTTACCTAAGTTGTGTCTAAAAGCGGGCCTTGGCGCTCGCGGATTGATAGCGCATACACAACCGCGACGAGTCGCAGCAACGAGTGTTGCCAGACGAATTGCTGAAGAGCTTGATACACCGCTTGGTGGCCTGGTTGGTTATTCGATACGTTTTAACAAACAGCAGTCAGAGTCTACCAGAATAAAATTAATGACTGATGGCGTACTCTTGTCAGAAATTGAAACCGATCCACTATTAAGCCGATATGAAGTCATCATTATTGACGAGGCGCACGAAAGAAGTCTGAATATCGATTTTTTGTTAGGATTTCTTAAGAATATTTTACAAAAGCGTAAAGATCTTAAACTGATAATAACCTCGGCGACGATAGATCCTGAAAAATTTTCGGCCAACTTTAACCAGGCACCAATATTGTTGATTGAAGGGAGAAGTTATCCTGTAGAGGTTCGCTATCGTCCGCTGACTGAATCCTCGGATAAACAGTCTGATATTTTGATGAATGGTATTATTTCTGCGGTCGATGAATGTTGTACTGAGTCGACCGGCAATATTCTTATTTTTGCCGATGGTGAAGGTCAGATTAAATCGATAGTAAAGAAATTGAGTGGTTTAAATATCGCTAACACTCAGGTGCTGGCTCTTTATGCTCGTTTAAGTATGAATGATCAACAGAAGATTTTTGCTGTTGGACAAAAACGAAAAATAATCGTATCAACTAATGTTGCAGAAACGTCATTAACAGTGCCGGGGATTATTTTCGTGATTGATATTGGCACAGCCAGAATTAGTCGCTTTAGTCAGAGAAATAAAATACAGCAATTGCCCATTGAAAAAATATCCAGAGCCAGTGCAGAACAAAGGAAAGGGCGTTGCGGCCGAATTGCACCCGGAATATGCATTCGACTTTACTCGGAAGAAGATTATCTTTTGCGAGAAGATTTTACTTCAGCTGAAATTAGCCGAACTAATTTGTCTTCAGTTGTTTTAAGGCTTAAAGCCATGCGAGTAAAACAGGTTGATGAATTTCCTTTTATTGAACCACCGCAAGAAAGAGCCTGGAACACAGCGTTTAACCATTTAATCGAGCTTACTGCATTAAACGATAAACAACAGATTACTCAAATTGGCAAAAATATGGCCAGAATACCGGTTGATCCACAATTGGCGAGAATATTGGTCGATACCAAATTGCAGGCATTAAATGAAATGTTGGTATTTTGTGCTCTGATGAGTGTTAAGGAAGTCAGAGAAAGGCCTCACGAAAAGCAGCAGAAAGCGGACCAGTTGCATCAAAAATATATTCAAAATAATTCAGATGTATTAACGGCAATATCACTCTGGAATATGCTGTCGAACAGAAAAGATGAACTGACATCCAGTGGATTTAAAAAGTGGTGTCAGGAAAATATGATTAATTTTCTGGGGGTTCTTGAGTGGCGACGAATGTATTTTCAGTTAAAAGAGTCCGTTGAATCGCAAGGAAAAAAAATTAATACTACGGCAGCTTCCTTTGACGAAGTTCATAAAGCCCTTATTCCTGGTTTTATCACCCATTTGTTTTGTAAAACGCAGGAAGCTCACTACCAGGGAGTGCGTGGGCTAAAAATCTGGTTACATCCCTCTTCTTTGAGTTTTAAGCATAAAAAAAACTGGCTGCTTTCCGCTGAGCTGATAGAAACAGAAAAGCTTTATGCGCGAATGAATGCTGAAATCAAACCTGAATGGGTAGAAGAGGCCGCTTCTCATTTGTTAAAAAATCACTACCAGGATGTTCACTGGAGTAAGAAAAAGGGGCAGGTAGTGGCAGCGTTAAACCAGACATTACTGGGTTTACCAATTGTCAATAACCGCATCATTAATTATTCAAAAGTTGAGCCAGAGCTGTGTCGCGAAAAATTTATCCTGGATGGACTGGCTGCTGGACAATTAACAGAAAATTTTCCCTTTTTAAGTCGTAACAGGGCCAAAATAGCAGAGCTGGAGAAGCAGGAACAAAAACAGCGGTTGAATAATATTCGGATCGATATGCAATCACTGGCCTGTTTATATCAACAGGTTGTGCCAGAATCAGTTGTCACTCAGGCGGCTTTAAAAAAATGGTTAAAACAAGACTTTAATAAACATAATCAATTGTTGAGCTTTACTAAACTGCAATTAACAGCAAACAAGGTTGATAATGCTGATGCTTATCCTTCAGAATTGATTATTAAAGGGTTCTCTTTGAAACTAAGTTATTGCTTTGCTCCAGGTACTGAGGCTGATGGGGTTAGTGTCGATATACCGACTAATATGGTTAGCCAGTTTAATGACAGAGATTTTGACTGGCTGGTCCCGGGATATCTGGAGGAAAAAATTCTTGCAACCATTAAAGTGCTACCTAAAACTATTCGTCGGTCTCTAATTCCTGTTTCAACGACTGCGCAACAGTGTACTCAGGCGTTACAAAAAATTGATCAGCAGGGAAAGCGTTTTATTGACGAGTTGGCTAACGTATTACAACGAATATCGGGTATTCATATTAAAATTGGAGATTTTGATATGGAAAGTCTACCGGCCCATTTAAAAATGAAATACCGAGTACTTGATAAAAACACGGTACGTCAGATAACTTCGTTAGTTGAATTTAGAATTGAGAAATCAACGGTGCATGGCGGACATTCGGTGAGCAGTTTGTCGAGCGCGATCAAAAGCTGGCCAGAAGCTGATTTTAAATTAGAGAAAACGGTTACTAACAACAATATTACCAGTCGAATATTTCAAGGTTTTCATGATCAACAGGGAAAAGTGGTCATAAAACCTTTTTCTTCAAAAAAAGCGGCTGAACAAGGCCATATTCGAGGACTTGCAAGACTTATTCTGACGGCTTGTCAGAGTGAATTGAATCAATTTTTTAATAGTTGGCCGGACAAAATTCAATTAGAAAAACTGAGTATTCGTCTTGGAGGGTTTAAGTTGTTGTTTGACTCGTTAGCATTGATGGTAGCGGTTAGTTTTGTGGATGAGCAGTTTACTAAAGATAAGCACTCAATAACAGCAGAGTCAAATTATCTTAAATTGAAAGATAAATTTAAGTCTGGTTTTCGTCAATTACTCTCAGTACAGCTTAATAACATATTACCTTTGATTCGCTCCAGGGAGCAATTATTTGTTCTAGTCGCGGAATTAAAAGAAGGCGTTTATGATGAATCGATTGAGGACATCAGGGCTCAGTTAAAAGCGCTCTGGTCACCCATTAATATGCAAAATGCGGGTGATTCTCTGTTAGATAATTATAAACGTTACCAGAAAGGTTTGTTGGTAAGACTGGAGCGAATTAAAACTAACTATCCAAAAGAACAGTCCTCGATGGAAACCTGGAAAGACTGGCTGGAGTGGTGGGATGATTTAGTTCAGGCAAATGCAAGAGAGTTACAACAATCAATGTCAGCCCAGCTATTCTGGATGCTGCAGGAATTTAGATTAAGTCTTTTTTCTCCCGGAGTTAAGGTTATTGGAGGCATTTCTGCTAAAAAACTACAGAAGCAGTTTGAGCGACTAGAAAGTCTGTTGAGTACTGAGTAATCTTTGTTTAATGAATGATTTTCCGTCAGCCATAAGTTGTTATCTGATTTGTATTTTCTCTATACCCAAACTCCCTGCTGAATCCTGCATTTCCAGGGAGTTTGGGTTTATAACTCATACCGTTTAAGATTGAATTTGATCAGAACAGGGTTAAACAGGTTTACTTTTATCCATTAAGGGTATAAAGTACTACTTGTCTAGGTGGTGGTTTTTTAAGTGGCAGCAAAAGAAAACGTGTTGAGCACAAGCTGTAGAGAATAAGTTGTTGAGAACAAGCTGCTGAGAACGAACCTGTTAATCTAAAAATAATGAGGCACAACAATGAAAGAATTGACTAAACGACAAAGTGAAGTTTTTGATATTCTTAAAGACTATGTTGAAAACTATGGTATTGCGCCAACTCATGTCGAATTAGCCAGGCTCATTGGTGTAAGCTCCTCTAAAGCCGCAGCAGATCATCTGAAAGCACTTGAAAAGAAGAGTGTAATCCGTATTTATGCTGATAAACCCCGTGGTATACAGATTATCGCTTCTAATGATGACGGACTACCTTTGATAGGCTCCGTTGCTGCAGGTCTGCCTATTGAAGCCATTGAAAATGTAGAGTCTTATATTACTATTCCGGAAATTATCAAGCGTAATAAACCAACATTTTTACTTCGGGTCAGGGGAGACAGTATGATTGATGCTGGTATTCTGGATGGTGATTTAATTGCCGTTAGAAAAACCAGTACCGCTGAAATTGGTCAGATAGTTGTTGCCAGAATTGACGATGAAGTAACGGTTAAAACATTGGGCAGGCAAGGCGATATGGCGGTTTTACAACCGGCGAATGATTGTTATCAGCCAATAATATTGCCTGCAGAAGACCTCGCTATTGAAGGTAAGTTTGTGGGGTTGATAAGAGCCTGATTTTATTTGTGTTTCATATACCCAAATTCCCTGAATCCTGCATTTTCAGAAAGTTTGGGTATAATTGTGCCACTGAACTAGTGGTAAGGCTTGTGAACCTAAAGAAAAAATATTAGGTTTTAAGCTAGAACATACTGAAATTCAAGATAAAAAGCTGAGTACTTGTCGAATACAAAGTAATTAATATTCGAAATCCTGTTGTTTTTATCGTAATTTGCCTCGTTTTTATCGTAATTTGAAAGCGCCTGGGCTAGAATAGCCCGCTAATTAATACGCTATCTTTTGTTTACCCATGAAATTTATCATTAAATTATTCCCTGAAATAATCATTAAAAGTCGTCCTGTCAGAAAACAGCTGATCACTCACTTAAAAAAGAATCTTCGTAAAATGCTGTCAGAGATTAGTCCTGATATACAGGTTACTGGTTCCTGGGATTTTGTCGCTGTTGAGCTGGAAAGTAAGGATAACTCTGAAGAAAACGTTATTCTGGAAGTTTTAAAGAATACGCCAGGTATTGATTTCATTCTTAAGGTGAAAACTCATCAGTTTGAAACGCTACAGGATATTGCTGACATTACGGTTAGAGAATATGCAGAGCGGGTAAAAAATCGTACTTTTTGTGTCAGAGTAAAGCGTAGTGGACGTCATGCTTTTAATTCTATCCAGGCGGAGCAAAAAGCGGGTGGCGCATTATTTCATAATAGTGAGTCAGCCGGAGTTAAACTTAAAAATCCGGAAGTGACTGTTCAACTGGAAATAAAAGAGGAAAAGTTATACACCGTAGAGTCTAAAACTCCAGGACTGGGCGGTTTTCCTATTGGCAGACAAGAGTCTTGCGTCAGCCTTATTTCTGGCGGGTTTGACTCTTCAGTTGCCAGTTATCTGATGATGAAAAGAGGTGTTCGTACTCATTACTGCTTTTTTAATCTGGGCGGGCTTGCCCATGAAGTCGGTGTGAAACAGGTTGCTCATTATTTGTGGAAAAAATACGCTTCTTCGCATCGAGTGCTGTTTATCAGTATTCCATTTGAAAAAGTGGTTTCTGAAATTCTGGAAAAAGTGCACCATTCACAAATGGGCGTTGTATTGAAGCGCATGATGTTACGTGTTGCAGAACAGGTTGCTCATGAATTTAATGCCCCGGGTATTGTAACAGGGGAGTGTGTAGGACAAGTTTCCAGTCAGACGTTAACTAATCTGGCTGTGATTGATAAGGCTTCAGATATATTAACCATGAGGCCGCTGATCAGCATGGACAAGCAAGATATTATTGCCATATCGAGAGCGACTGGGACCGAAGCTTTTGCTGCTGCCATGCCTGAATATTGCGGAGTCATATCCGATAAACCTACAACTTGTGCCAAGCTCGATCGTATTGAAAAAGAAGAGTCTAATTTTGATATTAGTGTAATTGAGCAGGCGTTTGCTGAACGAAAAGTAGAAAACATTGATCAGATTTATCAGACAGATACCAATATTGATGATATTGATGTTGTTTCCATTCCAGGCACAGAAGATATTGTTATTGACATCAGGCATCCACACGAGCTAGCTGTGAAGCCTCTATTTTTAACCAATAATGAAATATTAAATATACCATTTTTTAAACTTCAGTCATTTGATAAACTTGATAAGTCCTCACAATATCTTCTTTATTGTGATAAAGGAGTGATGAGCCAGTTACAGGCAGAAGAACTAAAACAGAAAGGTTACCAGGTTAAAGTTTATCAACCCTGATAGTTGTTCAGGGTTGATAAAAATTGCTGAGCGTTTTGAGACGGTTCTTAATCAGCTAGCAACTGAGGTTTTGGCCTCGTGCATTTTCATGAATACCATCTCCATCCTTATCTTTAGAGACACGAACTCTTCCTGATTTGGTAATGATAAGTGCGCGTGCATATCTGGGATTTTTCTGGTAACAATATTCGAAACTACCATTTTGATGATTGGTAATGCCTGTGTCATACCACTGGAGTGAGCTTTTGTGTCCAAAAGCACGCCATCGTAAGCTGATATCCGGGTTAGTCACATTTGAAACAATAAGGACTCGGTCGTCCTGGTCTCTTTGTCGGTTTCGGTTTTCGTCAATAAATGCCATGTAACCTTTTGACCAGTTTTTTTCACAATGCCTGTTATTTTGAGTGGGACAAACGGTTACCGTTTTTCTTTCATTTACTGCTGTTTGTCTGGCCAGGCTTAGTGTTGATATGAGTTGTAATGATTGAGCTCTGATTTTATTTTTATCGAGCATATCGCTGAAAGAAGGTAATCCAAATCCCAGCAATAGTGAAGCAATTGCCAGGCTCAGGACTAGTTCAATAAGGGTAAATCCGTTTTTATCCGTGTGTGTCATTAATTCCTTTGACCATTTAATCTGTGTTGAAAGTAAAAAAATTGTATCTGTTTTCTTTAAATCTAAATAGAGATAATTTCTGTATTAACAGGGCGTCAATGCGTAAGTTATACCAGGTGAAGCACCTGTTGGTGTGTAGGAAATTGTCTATATCATTCAATTTTGAGTTTTTTTAATTTATAGCGCATCGCGCGAAAGCTGATCCCTAATAGCTTGGCTGCTTGCGTTTTGTTACCATTAGACTGCTTTAATGCGTTGATTATTTCGATAGATTCAATTTTTTCAAGATAATCATCAAGTGATAAATTATCACGGGTTGGTGCATCATGGTACTGGTCAGGTATATCCTCGGAAACCGTGGTCAAATTCTCTGTTTTGTTTCCAAACTGTCCAAGGTTTAAATCGTCTACCTGAATTTCTTCGCCAAGGCATAATGTAATAGCGCGTTCCAGAATATTTTCAAGTTCACGTATATTACCTGGAAATGGATAAGATTTTAATCGCTGAATAGCTGCTGCTGACAGATAGGTATTTTCAACTCCGTGAAGGACAGATAACTGGTTCATCAGGTAGTCGGCTAGTTTTGGAATGTCATCAACCCTTTCTCTCAACGGAGGCACAGTCAGTTCGATGACATTAATACGATAAAAAAGATCCTGTCGAAATTCATTGTTCTCTACCAGCTCCAATAAATTGTTGTGGCTTGCACTGAGAATTCTGACGTTGACTGCTATTTCACTGTCTCCGCCTACCGGCCTGACAGATTTTTCCTGTATGGCTCTGAGTAGTTTGACTTGCATATTTAATGGAAGCTCAGCAATTTCATCAAGGAATAAAGTGCCGCCATCGGCTAGTTGAAACAATCCTTTCTTGTCCTGGATAGATCCAGTAAAGCTTCCCTTTTTATGTCCAAAAAATTCACTTTCCATCAATTCTGAAGGGATTGCACCGCAATTTACCGGAATAAACGGACATTCTGAACGAGGGCCTTTGTAGTGAATCAACTTGGCAACCAGTTCTTTCCCGGTACCAGATTCCCCATTTATAAAAACAGGGGCCTGACTACGTGACAGTTTTAAAATGGTTTGTTTTAATTGCAACATGACAGGTGTGTCACCGATTAACAACTTTTTACTTTTCTGGCTACCTTTGGCGAGTTTCTGTTTTGGGCTATTTAATTTTAACGCAGAACTTATCAGGTTTCTGAGTGCGCTTAAGTCAACAGGTTTTGATAAAAAGTCGAATGCGCCAGCCTTCATTGCATCGATTGCAATCTCCATGTTTCCGTGCGCGGTAATCAGCGCAACAGGTAGTTCAGGATAGTTCTTTTGTATATATTCAACTAGCTCAAGCCCGTCTCCATCAGGTAGTCGCATATCGGTCAGGCAGATATCGAACTGATTATTATTTAGATGTTGATAAGCCTGCTTCAGATTTTCTGCTTTCAAGGTATCGATACCCATGCGTGTCAGGGTAATACCTAACAATTGCAGAATGTCTGGTTCATCATCAATGATTAATGCTAGTGGCAGTTTCGTCATTCCTGTTCCTGATAGGTACTTTACTTGCTAACATAGTTCATGGGCCATTATCTTACAATTTGTCTGATTAATCTAATTCATTATTTTGAAGTTAAAACTTCCAGATTGTTCAGATTAAAATCTCTGGGTCAGGTTTGCTGCTGAAAAACTGATTCTGAAACAGGAACCTCTGGTAGTCAATGGAATATAATCTAGCCTGGCTCTATTGGCTTCGCATAGTTCTTTGGATAAATATAGTCCTAACCCGGTACCGGAACGAGAGGTTGTGAAAAAGGGTTCAAAAATTTTTTCAGCTAATTCAGGAGAAATTCCTTCACCTTTATCAATCACATCGAGAAAAGCGGTGCGACTATGGGGTTCAACCCCTACCATTAATTGTACCCGGGCAACGCCAGTATTTATTTCATTATGCCTGATCCCATTGTCGATCAGGTTGGTTAAAATTTGTGATAGCTGAGAAGTATCAAAATGCACAATCAGGTTAGCTGATTGAAAATGCAGGCTGATAGTGGGTTTTGGATTTTTCCCATCCAGATATTCTTTTAACATCGAGGGTAAAAAACTGGACAGGTTTATCTCTTTAACCTGTACGTTTTTTCTCTGCGAAAGGCGCATAATGTTTTCAATGATATTGTTCACTCTGAGTGTGTTTTTTTCGATAATATCAACGAGACCGATATTTACCGGGTCAACTTCATCAGACTCTTTCATTAACTGAGCTGCATGGCTGAGTGCGCCGAGTGGGTTTCTTATTTCATGGGCAATGGATGCAGTCAGGCGGCCCAGCGACGCCAATTTTAGACTCTGTGCCTGCTGATTTAAAAAAGTATTATCTTCAATAAATATAATGGCATTATCTTTGTTTGAGGCTATTGCTGAAAAATTAGGTAGAAGGCTTGGGCCTGTGGCGGTATTACGAAAAGTTTTTGAACGATAGCTGGTATTTTTTCGCCAAAGTTTAAGTTGTCTTGCCAGAGGCGTAGAAACCTGATCGAGTCTGCTTGATTTGGTTGATTCTGGCATGCCCAGGTGAACCCATGCGGAACGGTTAATCAGCCTGATCTGATTTAAATTATCAACAACAATAACACCAGTAGTCATAAACTGAATAATCTCTTCATTTAACTTTTCCATGTTCTCAAGATCAATTTTTGACGTTTGCGCAACGTGTTCACTTTCAGAAATTCGTTTTGAAAAATAATAGGCAAGTAGACTGGTTGCCATAAAAGTAACGGACAAGATTCCACTGTGCCCGGCACTGCTTCCTTTAAGTAACGGATAAGTGTACGAAGTAAACCATTCTTCAACAAATATAGCGACAGAGGCGAAAACAGAAAATCCGAGAGAAACGGGGTTTGCAGTGAGTATACTGGCAGCAGAAGTGCTCACTGCGAGTAATACGCCGAGTCCGCTGTTAGCGCCACCGCTGGCATGCATCAGCATGGTGACAGAAATGATGTCAACAATAACCTGAATAGTAATTTGTAAATAAAAACGTTGTTTGATAAAAACGCTTAAAATCAGGCTGGTGAAACAGAATAAAACATATAACATGGCACAGGCATAATAGAGTCCTGGATTATAAGTACCGAGAGAAATATTCTCAATTTGAACCAGAAAAACAAAAAATAATGTGAGCGCGACAATCAATCGGTAGATTGAAAATATCTGTAGTGCACGCCAGGGGGTAGCAAAGGGCAATGCGGCTTCTTCTCTGGGGGCCATAAATTGCTTGTTCCTTACATCATTATTTTTGTAATTTTTAATATTTTTCAGACAATTAGTTTTAATTAATGGATTAAAATCTGTTACTAAGAATAGACGGTAGGA
>JADGFG010000314.1 GCA_016743995.1 Kangiellaceae bacterium
GGGGGGAGCCATTTTTGCCGAAGGTGTACGTTATAGTAACAAAACAACGGGAAAGTCACTGGACAAACACACCGTCTGTTTTCAGGGCATGGCCAATAACCGATTAAGAACAAATTTCATACTGAAAAAAGCCGGTATTAAATTACATACTCACAGAAATGGTTATAACGCCAACCCGTTAGACGCCATTCCGCAAGTCATTGGCCTTAACGCACTGACAGATGTTATGCTGGACAGAAATATCAAAAGTGTCGGCCGTTTGTGTATGGCACCAGTTGCACTGTTATATGGACTGCCTGCAGCTATGGTGGGCGGCCCCAAACTAAGCCCGCACACAAAGCCTTATGAAAGTTTGCCTGCTTATGGTAAACAGGTAGCTTCTGGCGTTAAAAATACGCTGACAGGCATGATTAAACGGTTTTTATAGAGAGTAGTTAAAATGTTTGGATTATTTAGAACAGAAAAAAATCCGAAAGGTCCGGATATTAAACGATTGCAACATTTAGACTTTGACCTGGTTGATTCCAGGTTATCGTTTTCGCTACCTTATAGTAATAGCACTTTTGTCGATAGAAATCATAAAGTGAAGCAATTAATTAACATATATGATCATAAGTCATACAACAGCTTAGAAATAAACAAACTTTATTCGATACAAAAATTAGTGGAGAAGAGGGCCTATGAATATAGTAGATTTAATCATAGGGGGTACGGGATGTTTAGTTTTAACCTGAATTTGTTTCGACATAATCAAGTTGATAATTTGTTTGATGATTCATTGTTAATGGAAGTTGTAAGTTCTTATGTTTTAAAAGAGAATAATGAATGGAATACAAAAGAGTATATTGATGAAGATTGTAAGCTTAGTATTACTCAAAAATTTCAGTTTTGCTCAGTTGGCGGTGAAAAATATTTGAGCTATGGAGTGGCCCAGTTGTACGATAAAGTACCTGATCTAAGTTACATTATGGCGATTTCACCCCATCATTACATTTCTTTTAACTTTAGTTATACCTCAGTTAGAAATACCGAAGACGTCTGGTACCAAATGGCAAAAGCCATCGAACATCAGATTTTATCATCGGTAAAACTGGAATTGAATGATGAACTGCAGGCTGAAAAGGATAGTGCAAACAAGGGATAGTTGTTTTTATTATGTTTACATTATTTAAAACAGCAAAAAATCCGAAAGGGCCAGGTATCAAGCAATTACAACATTTAAACTTTGACCTGGTTGATTCCAGGTTATCGTTTTCTTTGCCTTACAGTAATGATACTTTTCTGGAAAAAAACATGAGGAATTGTTAAGCTGAGTGTCTGATGTTTATCTCTGGTTGTTTGGTCGCTACCCGCTTTTAACTTTTTTTAAAAGTGTATTTTCCTATGAATTTTATCAACTTTTGACCCTTTGAGCTTAAATATCAGTTAAGATCAGCTTTGCCAAAATAAATTCCAGAACGAAATCAACGATTAATCAATGAGGGTAACATGAGACTGCTACTACTAACATTATCGATGTTTATATCATCAGCATTTGCATCAATAGTTGATATAGAGACTTACTCAACCTCTTTAGAATTTGCTCAGGTTACAGGGGTTGTTGCTACTCAGAAATCTGGCGGTAGTTGGTGTTTTGATACTTCAGTTCGACACAATGATCAGGGCTGGAAACACTACGCAGATGGCTGGGAGGTTATCGATTTTGAAGGTAATCAACTGGGATATCGTCGACTCGGTCATCCTCATGATAATGAACAGCCATTTACACGCAGTCAGTGTAACATCAAAATTCCTACAGAAATCACTAAGGTCATAGTACGGGCCAAGTGTAATAAGCATGGTTTTGAGGGAAAGCCGATAGTTCTTGACCTTAATACTGCTAAGGGAGAGGGTTATTTAGTTAACAGAAGCAATAAAAAATCAGTTGGCAACTGATTGAAACCAGATTTAGGTTTACCCTGGCTGTCATGCTATTGATTGAGCAGTATGTTCGCCAGCATTAGTTCACTCGTTAACAGGGTGCTATAGATATCAAGGATAATTGAATGAAAAATTTTGGCGTAATATTACTACTTTTTGTTTTTCACTCCTCTGCAAAAGCTGAAAAAGGAGTTGTTGTTAACATACTTCCTGATAAGTTAATTTTGTCTGCAGACTGTGAAGTTCAGGCAAATTTGCAACGATTACAATCACAGCCAGAAAATTTTTCGGTTCTCTATATTTGTAAAAACTCAGATAATGGAAAGTATTTTCTGGATTTTCGTTTAAATAATATTGATTTAGTTGCCAATTTTAAGAGACGCTCAACCGATGTTGTTGTTAACAAAAGTAAATTTAAGTCCTACATATTCTATGAGTTAATGGCAAAAGGTTCAAACGGCAAACAATCAAAGTTTGTTTCCTATTGTACAAAAGAGCTATGCCTGGATTTAGTTGGTGAATATGAAAAATCCATTAAAGCCTCGATAACCTCGCAATTGCAAAAGTAGTATTTGTAACGGGAAAATGAAAAATTAGTACCTGAAGCTTGCTATGTTTTTTCCTTGTAAATTATAGCAAGCTTTCGTTTCACCATTTATGGCTGCGTTGTATGACTACGAGCGTTCTTCTCTACCTTGCATAAAGAGCTAATTTTAGTGAATCTCTACTTTGAGCGAACCTTCTACTTTGAGAGAATATACCATTGACCTTGATAAAACGAAAAATGAAAGTCTTGTCCGTTTTTTAATTGATAGCTTTTCAGTTTGTCAGTTGATACTTCAGGCTTGAGA